>JBDHQY010000133.1:0-6716 GCA_039807315.1 Steroidobacter sp.
ATCCGCGCCCAGCATCTGGCCCGAGGCGACACGGAAGGCGAGGGCGTAGCCGATCTGACCGGCCGCGCCGGTGATGGCGACATTGACGGGACTCTTCATGGGACTGCGATCTCCAGCGTTGGACGAAAGAATTGCGCGCTTGAAAACGGGGCGCGGATTCTAACAAAGCGGACCGCACTGGCCCGTCGTCCGTAGCGCGCTTGACGCCCAAGCCGATGTGCCGGAGGCGCCGTTCGCAAAAGGAAATTGCCTTGGCTATGGTGTTGTAGTTAACTAAAACACTAATTTTCCATACCGGATCCGGGGAGAAAGCCATGCGCGTCGCTGGCGGACCCTGCGGTCTGCGTCATGTCATCTTCATTCAGGACCGACCATGGAATGCCACTGGAACGACAGCCAGCCGATCTACCGGCAACTCCGTGATCGCGTGGCCGCGATGATCCTGGACGGCGTATTGCGCGAAGGCGATCCGCTGCCTTCGGTGCGGCATCTCGCCGGGGAGTATCGGGTGAATCCGCTCACGGTGCTGAAAAGCTATGGGCGGCTGGTCGAGGAGCGGCTGGTCGAGAAACGGCGCGGCCGGGGCATGTTCATCAATGCCGGCGCACGCGATCTGTTGCTGCGCGGCGAGCGCCAGAAATTTCTGGACGAGGATTGGCCGAAGATTCTCGCGACCATGCGCCGCCTCGACCTCACGCCGGCGCAATTGCTCGAGCCTGCCGCGTCATCGGTCTCGTCCGCGACCGCGCGTTCGTGACGGATGACGGCCACGGCAGTCAGTCGCACGCTGACTTCGGACATCCGGCAAATTTCCCCAGGAATCTTCCGGCCGATTCCGGCAGCGGCGGCCGGAACAATTCACCCGGCTGAGAGCTTGTTGCCATTGGCATACGCATTTCTGGTGTGCTCGCTGAAGGACCTCATTCGATGAGCCGGCTCGTTTGTGTTTCCAATCGCATCTCTCTGCCACGCAAATCGGCAGCTCCCGGTGGTCTCGCGGTTGGAGTCCTGAGCGCGCTCAAACGCACCGGCGGGCTGTGGTTCGGCTGGGGCGGCGACACCATCGAGCACGAGCCGGACGATCCCGATCTGCACATCCGCGACGGCGTGACTTACGCCACCATCGACCTGCGCGCGCGCGACTTCGACAACTACTACAACGGCTACTCCAACGAAGTGCTGTGGCCGCTGTTCCATTACTTCCTCAAGGGCATGCGCTACGTGACCGAGCAGCGCGATGCCTACGAGAGCGTCAATCGCACGTTCGCGCAGAAACTGCTGCCGCTGTTGCAGCCGCGCGATCTGATCTGGGTGCACGATTACCACCTGATTCCGCTGGGGCGCCAGCTGCGCGAGCTGGGCGTGCAGCGACCGCTGGGTTTCTTTCTGCACATCCCGTTTCCCAATATCGAGATGCTGCGCGTGTTGCCCACTTACGCGGAGCTGCTGCGCGATCTGACCTGTTACGACGTAGTGGGATTTCAGACGCAGAACGATCTCGGCGCGTTCTATTCGGGCATCGAACACCTGTTCGGCGCGCAGGCCCTTCGCGGTGACGGTCGCATTCGTATCGGCGAGCGGGTGCTGCGCGCGGAGGTCTTTCCGATCGGTGTCGACGTGGCCAACGTCCAGGCCGAGGCGATGGAAGCGATGACCTCCGACGTGGTGCGGCGCATGTACGACAGCCTGATGGGCCGGCAGCTCATGATCGGTGTGGATCGGCTCGATTACAGCAAGGGGCTGGTGGAGCGATTCAGCGCCTACGAGCATTTCCTGGAGACCTATCCGGACCACGCCAGCCGCATCACGTACATCCAGATCGCGCCGCTGTCGCGTGCCGACGTGAAAGCCTACGTGGAAATCCGTCAGTCGCTGGAGCAGGCCGCGGGCCGCACCAACGGCCGCTTCGCCGATACCGACTGGACACCGATCCGCTATCTCAACCGCAATTTCCCGCACCCGGCGCTGATGGGGCTGTTACGGGCCTCCAATGTCGGACTGGTCACGCCGCTGCGCGACGGCATGAACCTGGTGGCCAAGGAATTCGTGGCGGCGCAGAACCCCGAGGATCCGGGTGTGTTGATTCTCTCGAGTCTTGCCGGCGCGGCGCGCGAGCTGACCTCGGCGCTGCTGGTCAATCCTTACGACAGCCGCGCCGTGGCGCACGCCATGCAGTCGGCATTGGCGATGCCGTTGCCGGAACGGCGTGAGCGGCATGAAGCGATGTTGCAGACTCTCAAGCGCAACGACATTTCGACCTGGACGCGGCGCTTCGTGGAGGCTCTGGAAAAGACCGAGGACTCTTCGGGCCGCGTGCGCGCGTTCGGCAACAGCGCGTAAGGAATCTCTCAGGCCGGTTTTTCCTGCGGCGGCACGCCGGCGGCTTCGATGTGGTCGCGCCACAATCGCTGCACCGGCACCGCCAGATTCAGTTCCTGGCGCCGCAGCAGCTCGATGATGTGCAGATTGATGCTCTGCTGGATATCCATGTAGCGGCCGTAATCGGCCGTGGTGACGAAGTAGACGGTCTCGAACTCCAGCGCGCCGTTGCCTATGCGCGAGAAATGGGAGCGGTCCAGGCGCACGTCCTTTTCCGCTTCGACGATGGCGCGCAGCTGCGCGGGAATATTCTTGAGCTTGGCCGGCGGCGAATCCAGAGCCAGGCTGACCGTGAAAGCGACGCGCCGCTCGCGCATGCGGCCGAAATTGCGCAGCCGGCTGGACAGCAGGTCGGCGTTCGACATGACGATCTGTTCGCCATTGACGCTGCGCACGCGCGTGCTCTTGATGCCGATCTGTTCGACCGTGCCGTTGAAATCGCCGACCGCGATGGCGTCGCCCACCACGAACGGGCGGTCGAGCGTGATGGACAGCGACGCGAACAGATCGCCCAGTATGTTCTGTACCGCCAGTGCCACCGCGATGCCGCCTATCCCCAGGCCGGCGAGCAGCGACTTGATCTCGATGCCGAGATTGTCGAGTGTCAGCAGCAGCACGAACGCCCAGATCAGCGCGCGCGTCACGAAGCCGATGATGCCGAAGGAGCCGGCCGCCGCCCGG
This sequence comes from Steroidobacter sp., assembly GCA_039807315.1. Taxonomy (GTDB): domain Bacteria; phylum Pseudomonadota; class Gammaproteobacteria; order Steroidobacterales; family Steroidobacteraceae; genus Steroidobacter. The sequence goes on from JBDHQY010000133.1 coordinate 3,061, forward strand.
TTCTTCGCCAGGGCCTGCTGCTGCCGCAGTTGCAGCCAGGAGCTGACCGCGGTGCTGGCCCACACGCCGACCTGCCAGAACACGGCGATGGTCATGACGGTCAGCAGCGCCTTCGACGGCCCGTCGGCGATCTTGAGGACCTGGGCACCGGCGAAGATCGATACCAGGATCAAGAACAGGGCCGTGGTGCGGCTGGCGACTTTCAGCGGCAGTTCCAGGAACTCGGTCTGCGGCGTCACCGCCAGGCGCTGGTAGCGCCCGTGCATGAGGTGCCGGATCAGCATGAGAGCGAAGAACATGCCGACCGCGACCGCAGCGGCGATGGCCCATTGCCACAGGGTGTTCTGCAGGTAGATCTGGTCGAGCAGTCGTTCAACCTCTGGCATCGGCGGTCTCCGCGGTGGCTGGCGCAGCGTGAGCTGAAGGAATTCGCCAGTCATTCCCGCGCCGGCGGCAGCGGTCCGTGTTCGAGAGACGCACTGCCGATCCGGCGGTGCGGGCCGCTGCGCGGCCATGACGGGCGGACGGAATTTAGTGCAAGTCCGGCCCAACCCCAAGCAGATTCGCTCACCCCATCAGCAGGCGCGTTTCGGCATGTTCCAGCGCTTCGGGCGTGCCGTACAGCACGACCACATCGCCCTCGCGCAGCTGTGTCCCGGGCTCCGGCTGACGCCCGACGATGCCGTCGCGACGGATGGCGGTGACGGCGACTTCCGACTGGTCGAGGCGCAGATCGCTCAATGTCCTGCCCACGCCGAACGCGTGCGGCGGCAGGACTACGGTATGCAGCTGCTCGCGAAATTCGTGGATCTGATCCAGGCGCCGTGGATCGTCGACACGAAACACCCGGCGCAGCATGGAATAGCGATGATTGCGGATGTCGCCCACCGTCTTGACCACCCGCGATACCGGCACGTCGAGCAACAGCAGCAAATGCGAGACCAGCATCAGGCTGGCTTCGAGCGTTTCCGGCACCACTTCGGTGGCACCGGCCCGCTGCAGCAGATCGAGCTTGGAGTCGTCCTGGGTGCGCACCAGGATCGGCAGCTCGGACCGCAGTTCGCGCACCGCGCTGACGATGCGCAGTGCCACGTCGGGGTCGGCGAACGAGATCACCAGCACGCTGCAATGCTGCAGCCCCACCGCTTCGAGGATCTCGGACTGGGAGCCGTCGCCGTACACGACCGGGTCACCCGCCTCGCGCGCGCTGCGCACTCGCTGCGGATCCATGTCGAGTGCGATGTACTCGAATCCCTGACCCTCGAGCACGCGCGCTACATTCTGACCGACGCGTCCGAAGCCGCAGACGATGACGTGATCGCGGTTCGCGGATTCCTGGGTCGCCGCCAGCTCCCGCTCCAGTGGGCTCGGCTCTTCCGTGTGGCGCTGCGTGATGTAGGCCGCCATGCGGCGGTTGTTGCGGATCAGGAAGGGACTGACCACCATGCTGACGACCGTTGCCGCCAGCAGGGGTTGGATCACGGCGGCATCCGCCAGCTTCTGGTTCAACATCAGCGTGAGCAGCGCGAAGCCGAACTCGCTGCCCTGGGCCAGCACGATGCCGGCACGCAGGGCCTTGCGTAGACTGCCCGCGAAGCCGCGGGCGATCAGCGTGACGATGAGCGTCTTGACCAGCAGCAGCACGACCACCAGCAGCAGCACCAGCCAGAACTGCTGCGACAGCAGCTGCAGGTCCAACAGCGTGCCGATAGTGATGAAGAACAGCCCGAGCAGCACATCGCGAAACGGCCGGATGACCACTTCTATCTGGTGCCGGTACGCGGTTTCCGCCAGCAGCATGCCGGCCAGGAACGCCCCCAGGGCCATCGACAGGCCCACCGCGCTGGTGGCCCAGGCGGCGCCGAGCGAGACCAGCAGTGCCGTCAGCGTGAACAGCTCGGTGCTGCGCCCGCGTCCGATTTCATGGAACAGCGGCCGCACGATCCAGCGCAGGAACGTCAGTACCAGTGCCAGGGCGATCGCCGCGCGCACCACGGCGCCGGCGATCGTCCAGAAATCGTACGCATCCTCGCTGCTGGTCAGCGCGCTCTCCAGTGCCAGCAATGGCACGAATGCCATGTCCTGGAACAACAGGATGCCCACCGCGATGCGGCTATGAGTGCGATTCAGCTCACCCTGTTCGCCGAGCTGACGGATGACGATCGCGGTGGAGGACATGGCCAGCGCGCCGCCGATGAGGATCGCCACCAGCGGCGGTACCTTGTAAGCCCACAGCAGCCCGGCGAACGCGGCCGTGGTCAGCACCACCTGCAGCCCGCCCAGGCCGATCGCCTCACGGCGCATGGCGATCATGCGCGGCAGCGAGAACTCCAGTCCGAGCGTGAATACCAGGAACACCACGCCGAACTCCGCTAGCACCGGCGCGATACCGTCGCTGGCGACGTTCAGCACATGCGGTCCGAGCAGCAGGCCGACTGCCAGATAGCCGACGATGGGCGGCATCCGCAGGCGCCGGAACAACGCCACCACCAGCACTGAAAATGCGAGCAGCACCAGCAGCTGGGGCAGGATGGAGGACGCTGAGGAGTGCTCGCTCATGGGCAGTGCGAGCAAAGTAAGAGAGGAAGCGGCGTGGGCGCAAGCGGTCGCCGGCACCCGAAGCCTGCCGTCTCTCTGTTACGATCCGCGGACGTTTACCCGGAGGCGCTCGGCCGCACGCGACGCTCCGGCCTCGATGGTGGCCCCGCCGGGCCGGACCAACGCGCAGCGCCGGAAACGTCATCGCGGCCCGCAACACGACACCGCCCAAGTGCTACTCGAACCACAACAGACCGGCGATGCCCTGACGCTGCGGCTGGGCGGTGGCTGGTGCATCGACAACATCGAGCAGATCGAAGCCGCCCTGGCCGGATTCTCCGCGGCCGGGCAGCGCCGGCTGATCGTCGACTGCCGGGGGATCGAGGCGCTCGATCTGTCCGGAGCCTGGTTGCTGCATCAGCGCCTGCAGGAAGTCCGGGCATCCGGCGGCACGGTGGAGTTCGCCGGTATCGCACCGTCACATTTCAAGTTCATCGACGAAATCGCCGCGCGCGAGGCCGTGCAGCCGGCTCCGGCACAGCAGCCGGCAGCGCTGCGCGATGCGGTGGCTTGGGTCGGCCGCCGCACGGTGCAGCAGGCGGTTCAGGCCAGGGATGCCGTCGGATTCTTTGGCCGCATCGCGGTGACGCTGGCACGCTCGGCGCGCAGCGTGCGGCATCTACGGTTGCCGTCCATCGTCAGACATATATATGAGACGGGCATCCAGGCCATTCCCATCGTTTCGCTGATCGCGTTCCTGATCAGCGTCATCGTCGCGTACCTCGGAGCGCAGCAGCTGCAGAAGTTTGGCGCGGAGATCTACACCGTCGATCTGGTTGCCATCGCGGTGCTGCGCGAGATGGGTGTGCTGCTGACGGCCATCATCGTCGCCGGCCGCTCGGGCAGCGCGTTCGCCGCCGAGATCGGCGTGATGCGGTTGAACGACGAGATCGACGCGCTGCAATCGATGGGTGTGGATTACTTCGAAGTGCTGGTGCTGCCGCGGCTGATCGGGCTGATGCTGGCGCTGCCGCTGCTCACCATCGTCGCCGATGCGCTGGGCCTGGCGGGCGGCGCATTGCTGTCGTCGCTGCTGCTGGACATTTCCCTGTCCCAGT
>JBDHQY010000134.1:0-6678 GCA_039807315.1 Steroidobacter sp.
CGATACGGTTGCGCGATTGCTGACGTTCTTCTGTGTCGGTTTGCGGACGCGCCCGGACATCGTCGGGGGCTTCCACCTGCTGCTGAATGGGTTGCTGGCGCAATTGTTGGCGCGCATGGTCGGTGCGCGCGCGATGTATTTCTGCGTGGGTGGCCCGGCGGAAGTTCTGGGCGGCGGCATCGATTCGGAGAACCGCCTGTTCGAGAAACTGCGCACACCGAGTCAGTCCGTCGAACGCCAGCTGCTCAAGGCCGTGGCCGGTTTCGATTTGATCGTCACCATGGGAACGCGAGCCAAGACCTTCTTCGAAAGCAGAGGCGTGCGCTCGAAGATCTGCGTGGTGTCCGGCGGGCTGGACGCCACCCGCTATTTTCCGGCGAGCGCAGCGGCTGCTTTCGACATGGTGTTCGTCGGTCGTCTGGCCCCGATCAAGCGGGTCGACCTGTTTCTCCAATGCGTAAAGCTCGTGGCCGCACGCCTGCCTCAGGTCAGGGCGGTGGTGGTCGGCGATGGCAAGCTGCGGCAGTCTCTGGAGGAAATGGCCGGGACGTTGGGAATCGCGGGCAATGTGACCTTCGCCGGACAACAGGCCAATATCGAAGATTGGCTACGTCGCTCCAGATTGTTTCTTCTGACCTCCGATTCGGAGGGCCTGTCCCTGGCACTCATCGAAGCCATGCTCTGCGGCCTGCCTGCCATCGTTTCCGACGTGGGTGACCTGGGAGACCTGGTCGAGCAGGGGAGCAACGGCTACCTGGTCGGCGAGCGAAGTGCGGAGCCGTTCGCGGCCCGCGTCATCGAACTGCTGGAAAATCCTGCTCGATATTCGGCTTTTGCCCAAGCGGCGCGGTCGGCGGCAGAGCGCTACGAACTGAACGCCTGCGCCGCGCTCTGGGGCAGGATACTCATTACCCCCATCTAGGGCATCCCCGACTCCATGTGCGGCATTACAGGCTATGCGGGCTTCAACGACGAGGGATTGCTGCGGCGGATGTGCGCCCGGCTGTTCCATCGCGGGCCCGACGAAGACGGGCATTTCACTGCACCCGGCATCGGCCTGGCGATGCGGCGTCTGTCCATCATCGATCTGAAGACGGGCAAGCAACCCATCGCCAACGAAACCGGCGATGTCTGGGTGGTCTTCAACGGCGAGATCTACAACTACCAGGACCACCGTGCGGAACTGATCCGCCGCGGTCACAAGCTGGTGACGACCTCGGACACCGAAACCATCGTTCATCTGTATGAAGAGCATGGGTTGGACTTCGTGCAGCACCTGCGCGGCATGTTCGGCATTGCGCTATGGGACGCAAATCGTAAACGTCTCGTTCTGGCCCGTGATCGCCTCGGCGAGAAGCCGCTCTACTATGCGTGGGACGGCAGCCGCCTGCTGTTCGGCTCGGAGATCAAGTCCATCCTGCCCGGACTCGGCTCGCGCCATGTCGATCCGCAGGCCGTGTGCGACTTCTTCGCCGCGGGATATGTGCCCGGCGAGCGCACGTTCTTCAAGGAGATCCGCAAGCTGCCACCTGGTCACCTGCTCATCTGGGAGCAGGGTGAAATTCGCGTGCAGCGTTACTGGCGTCATGAGGCCGGCGAGTTCCGCGACATCTCGTACACCGACGCCAAGGTCGGGGTGGAGGCGGAGCTCCGGGAGGCGGTAAAGCTGTGCCTGAAGAGCGACGTCGAAGTCGGCGCGTTCCTGAGCGGCGGCATCGATTCATCCGTGATCGTCGCGCTGATGCGGCAGAACGAAGCGCACGTCCAGACCTTCTCGGTGGGTTACCGCGGAGAGGCCACCGGTTTCAACGAGCTCAGCTACGCCAAGCAGGTGGCGCAACATCTCGGGACCGAACATCACGAGCTCATTCTGGATGCGAATTCGAGTCTGGAGCTGTTGCCGCGCATCATCTCCCATTACGACGAGCCGCACGGCGAACCCACCTCGGTGCTGGTGTATCTGCTGTGCGAGTTCGTGCAGAAGCGTTTGAAAGTTGCGCTTGGCGGCACCGGCGGCGATGAGATCTTTTATGGATACCCGCGACATGCCGGACTCAGGTATCTCGAGTACTACCGCACGCTGCCGCGTTTCTTGCGGCGCAATGTGATCGAGCGATTGCTGGCGAAATTGCCGGAGTCCACCGCCGGCAGCCGTCTGAACAAGCGCATCAACCGGTTCATCGGCGGCGCCGATCTGCCGCCGGATCAGGCGTACATGAACTGGGTCATGCTGCTGAGCCCGGAAGTGCGCGCCGACCTGATCGCCGGGCAGGTGCGCGATGCAGCTGTCGATCCGGCCGGAGAAGCATTTCTTCGGGAGCATCTGCTGCACGACGACCGCTCGACTGATTTGTATTCGAGAGTGACCTCGCTCGATCTCGAGGGTTATCTCGCCGAATACCAGTTGGCCTATATGGATCGCATGAGCATGGCGCACAGTCTCGAGGTGCGTTCGCCGCTGTGCGACTACAAGTTAGTGGAGTACGCCACTTCCTTGCCGCCGGAATATCGGCTGCGCGGCACGCGCACCAAGCACATCCTGAAGGAGCTCGCCGCGCAATGGCTGCCGCGTGAGATCACCGAACGACGCAAGGTCGGTTTCGATTCGCCGATCGGTCAGTGGTTCAAGACCGATTTGGCTCGGTTCCTGCAAACGTTCCTCGCGCCTGAGCAGATCGAAAAGTCCGGACTGCTCAATCCAACTGCGGTGCAGCGCTTGGTCGGCGAGCATGCGGCGGGGAAACGCGATTACTCGCTGCAGCTGTGGAGCGTCGTGGCGCTGGAGGCCTGGTACCGGATGTACATCGAGGATGGCTTCTCCGAAGGCTCCAGTTACTTGGTGACGGATCTGCGCGGTGCCGAGCCCGCGGCGCCCGGCCGGCGGCGGGCCGCGCAATAGCGTGTCGCGGCCGCTCGACATAGCCATGGTGGCTCACTTCGCCTACGGCGCCATCGCCGGTGGGCGCAGCGGTCATGTCGGAGGAGTGGAACGACAGACCAGCCTGATGAGTCGCTGGCTCGCGGCCCGTGGCCATCGTGTGAGCCTGCTTACCTGGGACGAAGGACAGGGCGACGAAGTCGTCATCGACGGCGTACGCGTAATCTCGATCTGCCGCCAGGATGCCGGTTTGCCGGGCGTCAGATTCGTGACGCCACGCTGGACAGGGCTGATCAATGCACTCAACCGTGCGGATGCGCAGCTCTGTTATCACAACTGTGCGGAATACGTGACCGGACAGGTGGCTATGTGGAGCCGCCAGCGCGGCCGGCCGTTCGTCTTCTCGGTTGCCAGTGACGTCGATGTGCACCCCGACCTTCCCGAGCTTTCCAAACTTCGCGAACGCTGGCTCTATCGCTACGGTCTGCGGCACGCCAATCGCATCATCGTGCAGACGGATGCTCAGCGCGAGTCGCTGAAGAGCGCCTTCGGTCGCAATGGCGATGTGCTGCCGATGCCTTGCCCGGGACCCGCTGCGATCGAGTATCGTCAGCCCGATCCGCCGCGCGGCGACACTGGCGTGGTCTTGTGGGCAGGACGCATTGCGTCGGTGAAGCGACTGGAACTGCTGCTGGAGGTAGCTCGCGCGCTGCCGTCAGTGCGATTCGATGTGGCCGGCATGCCCTATGAGGGTGATCCGTACTCCCAGGCTGTAATGGCCGAAGCACACGCGGTCGCCAACGTAAATCTGCTCGGCACCGTTCCTCGTGAGGAAATGCCCACGCGCTACCGTTCGGCTTCCCTGCTGTGCTGCACGTCCCTGTACGAAGGGTTTCCCAACACGTTCATCGAGGCGTGGAGTCATGGTATTCCCGTGATTTCGACGGTGGATCCGGATCGGCTCCTCACCCGACTGGGGTTGGGCGCAGCCGGATCGACGGCAGGCGAGATCGCCGCGGCGATCCGCTCCTTCATGAAGGATGGGAATCGTTGGATGGAAGCGTCGCAGAAGGCGCGTGCGTACTATGCGGCCAACCATGCCGTGGACGCGGCCATGAGCAAGTTCGAAGGTCTTTTCCAGCGTGCCCATGAGGAGCATGGCTCGTGAAACGCATGAAGATTGCCATTGCCACGCATTTCCCATTGGACCCTCAGAGCCCCCGCGGAGGCGTCGAGGCCGTCAGCGTGAATCTGGTGCGTTCGCTGGCCGCATACGACGACCTTGATGTGCACGTCGTGACATTGCATCCGGCAGGCTTGTTCAAAGCCAATGTGGAATCGTGGGGCGGTGCGCAGATTCACCATCTGCCGCGCGGTACGCAAAGCGAGCTGCGCAACGCCATTGGCGAAGGACGACGACAGGTTCGGGAATGCCTGGAGGAGCTGCGGCCGGCGGTCGTGCATGCCCACGACACCTATGGATTGATGGTGAAAGGTTTGGCGTTGCCACGGGTTTTCACCATCCACGGTTTCATCTACGGCGATACTTTGGTGTCGGGACGCAAGTTCCCCTGGTTGCGGGCGCAGTTGTGGAAGCGGGTCGAGACCTCGGGCTGGGCCGATCAACCGCATATCATCTCCATCAGTCCGTATGTTCGCGAGCGCCTGGCCGGCATCGCCACGGGCGTGATTCATGACATAGACAATCCGATCGCCGATGGGTTTTTTGACATTATCCGTCAGGAGGAGGCAGGCGTTATCTTCAGCGCAGCCGCCATCTGCCCGCGCAAGAACACAATTGCTCTGGTGCAGGCGCTCAAGGAATTGGCGAACAGCGGTGTCGATGCGAGCTTGCGGCTGGCGGGACCAATAACCGATGCTGGGTATGGCGAGCGCGTTCGGCGGGCGATCGCTGATTTCGGACTGACGGAACGCGTGGCGTTGCTGGGGCAGATCGGGACGCCGCAGATCATGCGGGAACTGGCTGCGGCGTCTGTGTTCGCACTGGTATCGCTCGAAGAGAATTCTCCGATGGGTATCGAAGAGGCGATGGCGGTCGGAGTGCCCGTCCTCACCTCGAATCGTTGCGGGATGCCCTACATGGTGCGGCATGCTGAAACCGGATATCTGGTGGATCCGCACGATGTCCGTGATATAGCGAGGCGCCTTGCAACGTTGCTCGGGAATCCGCATTTGCGTCAGTCCATGGGTGCCAGGGCGCGGACGGTCGCGCAGGACCGGTTCCATCCGCGTAACGTGGCGGAACGCACGCGCATGGTCTACGCCGACGCGCAAGCAATGTCAGCTTAAGCATGCTCGCATCAGATACAATGTGCAGCGATCAAGTCCTATGCTATGTTCAGCACACGTTTGCCTGCTGCAACATGCCGTGTCTACATAATCATCCGCGCCTATGAGCGCAATTACACCTCGTATGAGCAGTGTTGCCCCGCTGAGCTGCAAGACGGTCACCATCGTCCTGCCTACCCATAATCGACGGCATCTGGTCGGTCGCGCGATCTGCAGCGTCCTCGGACAGACTTACGGCGATTGGGAGCTCATCGTCGTGGACGACGGTTCCACGGACGGATCGCGTGAGGTTATCGATGGCTTTGCGGACCCGCGCATCCGCTATGTGCGCAACGACAAGCCGAGCGGCCCTTCTAACGCCCGCAATACCGGGATTCTCGCGGCGTCACCCGGAACGGGTTACATCGGTTTTCTGGACGACGACGACGAATGGTTGCCGCGCAAGCTCGAGCTTCAGGTTCGTCTGTTCGAGACCAGCCCCATGCGGCCCGTCGCCGTTGGCTGCGGCCGTATCGACTATTCGGATGGCGAGCCGGAAGTGCACTTGCCTCAGCACCGGGGTGATGTTTTCGAAGACATCCTGGCGCGGCGCGCGCGCGGTTATGGTGCCCAGTTGATCCTGGTTCGTCGCGAGCTTGCCGGCGATCTGCTGTTCGATGTGAACATCCGTTGTCTCGAAGACGCTGAGTATGGAATGCGGCTCGCTATGCGTGGAGCGTTCGATTTCGTTCCCGAAGCGCTAGTGAAGATTTATCGCAATGACGGTGGTCCGCACGCATGGAACCCTGAAGCGGCAGTGCGCGGCTACGAGCAGCTCGGCAACAAATATCGCAACGAGCTGAGCGAACGACCGTGGGTGCGCAGCTATTACGGTGTGTGCATGGCGCGCGATCTGGCGCGCCTGGGGCGCATGCAGGAGTGCCGTGAGCGCTTGAAGGAAGCAGGTAACGGTGGATCACACAGACCTACTCGGGTGCTTGCATGGCGCGTAGCATCCATCTTTGGCGTACTTGCAATGGCCATCACATCCAGGTTGTTGCCGATCGAGCCGCCTGAGCAGAAAATCGCGACGGTCGCAATGCAGCGGCTCAAGCAGAGCGAAGGGGCCTGAATCAGGCCCTTCGCTTGCCCCATCCACCTTCAGTCGTTACCTGACTTCGACCGACGAAGGCGCCCCCGGAGCGATTGCCGGAACCCCGCCATATTCGAACGCGCCGATGTCGATCTGACCATTGCTGCGGCCATTGCCGGCGAAATCATAGTTGATCGACAGTCCGTAGAGAGACTGGAACGTCGAGTAGACCGTCGTGCTTGCGCCCTTGTTGATGGCCGGGCTGCTCGAATTCAGATTGAAGTTCGCCGAGCCCGCATTCACGAACAACGGATCGCCAAGCAGGCAGGTCGCGCACTTGCCGGAGAAGGTCGAGGTCGTGAAGCTGGAGCCACTCCATACGACCTTGATACCGCCGCTGCGATAGAACAGGTTGTTG
>JBDHQY010000135.1:0-6667 GCA_039807315.1 Steroidobacter sp.
GTGGACGTGGAGCCGCCGCTGCCCAACCTGAAGATCGAACTCGACCGCGCCGCTTCCGCCCGGCACGGCATCAACGCGGCTGACGTCGCGGACCTGATCGCCACCGGCATCGGCGGCACGCCGGTCGGCCAGCTCTACATCGGCGAAAAGAGCTACGACATGACCGTGCGCTTTCCGGAAAAGTATCGGCTCAGCACGGACGCGATCGGCAACCTGACGCTGAAGGCGCCCACCGGCGAGCGGGTTCCGTTGTCGGACGTGGCACGCATCAGCACGGTCTCCGGTGAAAGCGTGATCGTGCGAGAGATGGCGCAGCGAAACATCATCGTGCGCCTCAACGTGCGCGACCGGGACCTGGCGGGCTTCCTAAGCGACGCACAAGCCACCGTCGCGCGCGAAGTCCAGTTCGACCCCAAGCGCATCCAGATCAAGTGGGGCGGCCAGTTCGAGAACCTGGAGCGAGCCGAGGCACGACTGGCGCTGATCCTGCCGATGACGCTGGGCATCATGTTCCTGCTGCTGTTCGGCGAGTTCCGCAACCTGCATCAACCCTTGCTGGTGCTGGCCGCGGTGCCGCTGGCGATGCTCGGCGGATTGGCGGCGCTGCATCTGCGCGGCATGACGCTCAACGTGTCGAGCGCGGTCGGATTCATCGCTCTGTTCGGCGTGGCCGTGCTCAACGGCGTGCTGATGATCGCGCAGATCAACCGGCTGCGCGACGAGGAGGGCAAGCACCTGCGCGACGCCGTGCTCGAAGGCGCGCGCAGCCGCATGCGCCCGGTACTGATGACCGCGACGGTGGCCGCCCTCGGCCTCACGCCGGCCATGCTGGCCACGGGACTGGGCAGCGATGTGCAGCGACCGCTCGCCACCGTCGTCGTGGGCGGGCTGCTGACCGCCACCGTCCTGACCCTGGTGCTGCTGCCCTCGCTCTACCACCTGATCGAAGACCGCATCGCGCGCCGTCAAGTCAGGAACGCTGCGCCGATCGCGTCCGAACAAGGAGCGCAATGATGAACCGCACCGCTCGCTACACCACGCTCGCGTTGCTGCTGGCGACGACGGCAGGCTGCGCCGTCGGACCGGATTTCCAGCGCCCGGCGGCTCCGGCGACGCATTCCTACGTTGCCGGGACGCTGCCCGAGCAAACCGCCTCGGCACCCGGCCCCGCCGGCGAGGCGCAACGCTTCGCGCAAGGCCAGGAAGTCCAGGCGCAGTGGTGGAAAGCCTTCGGCTCGCCGGCGCTCGACGAGCTGGTCGCCGCCGCGCTGCAGGCTAATCCCGACCTGAAGGCGGCCGAGGCCGCACTGCGTGCCGCGCGCGAGACGGCGACCGCGCAGCGGGGCGCCTTCTGGCCCAGCGTCGATGCCGGTGTCAACTCGACGAGGCAGAAGACGCCGGGGCCGCTGGCGGGCCCCCTGGTGGACTCGGAAGTCACGCTCTACACGCTGCACACCGCGCAACTCAGCATCGGTTACGTGCCGGACGTATTCGGCGCCAACCGGCGGCAGGTCGAAGCGCTCTCCGCCGAGGTGGACGTGCAGCGCTTTCAGCGCGAAGCCGTTTATATGACGCTGGTCTCCAACGTCGTCAATGCGGCGATCGAGGAAGCCTCGTTGCGCGCGCAGATTGACGCGACGTGCGACCTCATCGAGCTGGCGGCGCGACTGCTGGACATTTCGCGTCGTCAGCACCGCGCCGGCCAGGTCGGCGGTGCCGACGTGGCCGCACAGGAGGCTGCGCTGGCGCAGGCGCAAGCCTCGCTGCCGTCGCTCGAGAAGCAACTGGCCGAGCAGCGCAACCGGCTCGCCGTATTGGCCGGACGCCTGCCCAGCGAGCAGGTCGTCCAGCGCTTCGAGCTGACCTCGCTGTCCTTGCCGTCGGAACTGCCGGTCAGCCTGCCGTCCCGCCTGGTCGAGCAGCGGCCGGACATCCGCGCGGCCGAAGCGCAGTTGCACGCGGCCAGCGCCCAGATCGGCGTCGCCACGGCCGCGCGGTTGCCCAATCTCACCCTGGCGGCCACGTTGGGCACCTCGGCACTCAACTTCTCGCAGCTCCTTCGCAGCGGCGGCGGCTTCTGGACCGTGGGCGCCGACCTGCTGCAGCCGGTCTTCAAAGGCGGAACCCTGCGGCACCAGCAGCGCATCGCAGAGGCGGCCTACGACCAAGCGGCGGCACAGTACCGCAGCACCGTGCTGACCGCGTTCCAGAACACGGCCGACACCCTACAAGCCATCGTCAGCGACGCCCAAGCCCTGCAGGCCGCCAGTGCCGCGGAAGCCGCCGCGCGGAAAAGCCTCGGCATGGTTCGCCGCCAGAGAGAACTGGGCGCCGCCACGCAAGCGGAATTGATCCTCGCCCAGCAAACCTACCAGGAAGCGGCGCTGGCGCTGGTGCAGGCCCAAGCCAGTCGCCACACGAACACCGTCGCGCTCTACCAGGCGCTGGGCGGCTGGTGGCAGGTGCCCGAATCCGCCGGCGACTCGGCGAACAGCCAGTGACGTGTCGCAAGGCTCCGATGCGAAGCCCCGCCCCCCGTCCGCCGCAAGCACAGCGCCCCACACAGCCAGGAGCGACCCCATGAACTTCATCGACAACCTGCTGAAGAACCTGTTCAGCGGCTTCCTCAACCGGCGGCACACCAAGCGCCATTTCAAGCGCCAGGCCATCCTGGAGACCTTGCGCAAGATGAATGAGCGAGAAGGCGAGGCCGCATCCGGACACGTCTCGCGCGACATGCGGCGCATCGCGTCCGACGACGTGCCCGCGGCGATCGTTCGCATGTCGTCCCACGAGGACGGGCTGACCGCAGCGGTAGCAGAGGACCGGCGCGCACGCTTCGGTCCGAACGAAGTGGAGCACGAAAAGCCGCTGCCCTGGTGGATGCACCTGTGGCACTGCTACAAGAATCCGTTCAATCTTCTGCTCACGCTGCTGGCCGCCATCTCCTTTGTGACGGAAGACATCACGGCCACCATCGTGATCGGCACGATGGTGGTGTTGAGCACCTTGATTCGCTTCGTGCAGGAAGGCCGCTCCAGCCGGGCGGCCGAACGACTCAAGGCGATGGTGAGCAATACCGCGACGGTGCTTCGACGCCAAGCGGTTGACGAGCAGGTCGTCAAGGTCGGCGAAGAGCATTTCGGCATTCGCATCAACGCGCACAGGGCCGCCAAGCAGGTCGAGCTGCCGATACGCGACCTCGTGCCGGGTGACCACGTTGTCCTGTCCGCGGGCGACATGATTCCTGCGGACTGCCGCCTGCTGACGGCCAAAGACTTGTTCGTCTCGCAGGCGGCGATGACGGGCGAATCGCTGCCAGTAGAGAAGTTTTCCGGCATCGCGCGGCCGTTCGAGACGATCTTCGGCGCGCCCAACCTGGTCTTCATGGGAACCAACGTCATCTCGGGTTCGGCGACCGCGCTGGTCATCGCCACGGGAAGCCGCACCTACTTCGGCGCGTTGTCCGCGCGCGTCACCGCGAAGGACCGCACTCCGACTGCTTTTGAGGCGGGCGTGAACAGCGTGAGCTGGCTGCTGATCCGGTTTGCGCTGGTGATGGCACCGATCGTCCTGTTCATCAACGGTTTCACCAAAGGCGACTGGATGGAGGCGTCCTTGTTCGCGCTCTCGGTCGCGGTCGGGCTGACGCCTGAAATGCTGCCGATGATCGTGACTTCGACGCTGGCGAAGGGCGCAGTCGTGATGTCGCGCAAGAAAGTCATCGTCAAGCGCCTGGACGCGATCCAGAACTTCGGCGCGATGGATGTGCTGTGCACCGACAAGACCGGCACCCTCACGCAAGACAGGATCGCGCTGGAGCGGCACACCGATGCGTTCGGCACCAGTTCCGACGACGTGCTGCGCTATGCCTACCTGAACAGCTACTACCAGACCGGGCTGAAGAACCTGCTCGACCATGCGGTGCTCGAACACGTCGAACTGCAGGGGGAACTGCGGGTCGCGCAGGATTACCGCAAAGTCGATGAGATTCCGTTCGACTTCGTGCGGCGGCGCATGTCGGTCGTGGTCTCGGAGCGCGACGACCACCACGAGCTGATCTGCAAGGGCGCCGTCGAGGAGATGCTGGCGATCTGCAGCCAGCTGCGCATCGAGACCACGCAAGGGCCGCGGCAGGTGCCGCTCAACGAGGAACTGCTGGATCGCGTGCGCGCCGTCACGCAGGAACTCAACGAGCAAGGTCTGCGCGTCGTCGCCGTCGCCATGAAGGAGATCCCCGCGTCGCAATCGGTGTATTCGGTGGCCGACGAAGCCGGGCTGACGCTGATCGGCTATATCGCGTTTCTCGATCCGCCGAAAGAATCGTCCGCGCCGGCGCTGCAGGCGCTGGCGGACCACGGCGTCCAGGTCAAGGTGCTGACCGGCGACAACGAACTGATCGCCGCGCACGTATGCGGACGGGTCGGGCTGGAGCACGATGGCTTCCTGCTCGGCTCGCAGATCGAGAAGATGAACGATGAGTCCCTGCGAGAGGCCGTGGAGTCTTACCGGTTGTTCGCCCGCCTCACGCCGCAGGACAAGGAGCGCATCGTGCGCACCCTACGCAGCAACGGCCACGTGGTCGGCTTCATGGGCGACGGCATCAACGACGCCCCGGCCTTGCGCGCGGCGGACATCGGAATCTCGGTGGATTCAGGTGTGGACATCGCCAAGGAGGCAGCGGACATCGTCCTGCTGGAGAAGAGCCTGATGGCACTGGAAGAAGGCGTGGTCGAAGGCCGCAAGACCTTCAGCAACATGCTGAAGTACATCCGCATGACCGCCAGCTCCAACTTCGGCAACGTCTTCTCGGTGCTGGTGGGCAGCGCGTTCCTGCCGTTCCTGCCGATGCTGCCGTTGCAGCTGCTGGTGCAGAACCTGCTGTACGACATCTCACAGATCGCCATCCCGTTCGACGACGTGGACCGCGAACTGCTGGCCAAGCCGCTGAAATGGAACCCCGCGGACATCGGGCGCTTCATGATTTTCTTCGGCCCGATCAGCTCGGTCTTCGACATCACCACCTACCTTGTCATGTGGCACGTCTTCGGCGCCAACACGGTGGGCGAGCAGACGCTGTTCCAGTCGGGCTGGTTCGTCGTCGGCTTGCTGACGCAGACCCTGATCGTGCACATGATCCGCACGCCCAAGCTGCCCTTCATCGAGAGCCGCGCGGCCTGGCCGCTGATGCTCATGACGGCGGTCATCATGGCCGTCGGCGTCGCGTTGCCGATGAGTCCCGTGGCGGACTATTTCAAGCTCCAGGCACTGCCGGGGAGCTACTTCCCGTGGCTGGTCGGCATCCTGCTGGGCTATGCGACGCTGACCACTGTCATGAAGAAGATCTACATTCGCAAGTTCGGCTGGCAGTGATGGCATGCCGAGCGGGTAACGAACGAAAGGGAACTGAGAATTGATGAACGCCATTCACTTCAGCAGCCTCGGCACGCTGGCGACGATGTTCGTGAACCTGACGGCTGCCTTCCTGCTGGGCGCGCTGATCGGGATCGAACGGCAGTTGCGCCAGCGCACCGCCGGGCTGCGCACCAACACCCTCGTCGCTGTCGGCGCCGCCATCTTCGTCTCGCTGGCCGCGCGACTGTTCGAGATTACCGGAGGGCCGCAGACGACCATCCAGGTGGTGGCTTACGTCGTCTCCGGCATCGGCTTCCTGGGTGCCGGCGCCATCATGAAGGAAGGCGCCAGCATCTCCGGGTTGAACACCGCCGCGACGTTGTGGGGCTCGGGCGCGGTCGGCGCCTGCGCCGGCGCAGGGTTGCTGGGCGAGGCCGGCGTCGCCGCATTGTTCGTGCTGGCGAGCAACACGCTGTTGCGGCCCGTCGTGAACCAGATCAATCGCCGCCCGTTCCGCGAGGAATCGAGCGAGGCGACGTACATGGTCTTCGTGGTGTGTTCGCGCGAACAGCAATCCGACGTTCGGGAAAAGGTGCTGGGGATTCTGGAGCAGGCCAACTATCCCGCGCGCCAGGTGGACGATCATCGCTTCGGAGAGGGGGAGGTGGAAATCGAAGTCACGCTGTATGCGACCGCCATCCAGTCCGACGAACTCGACGCCGCGGTGAAGCAGGCGGAAGGCTTGCCTGGGGTGCGGCAGGCCTTCTGGAACGCGAGCGAGGAGGGCTGACCGACGCAACCGCTCCCCGCCGGCCGGCCTGCATGCTAACCTATCCCCCTGGGGGGGATAGGTATATGACCAAGCAGCAGTCGAGTTCTTCCATCGTCAAGCGCTTGCGGCGCGCCGAAGGGCATCTCAAGAGCATCATCGTGATGCTCGAAGAAGGACGCAGCCACTTGGAGGTTGCGCAGCAGCTCCTGGCCGTCGGCAACGCGATCACGAATGCAAAGAGGACGCTCGTCCACGAGCACATCAGCCGCTGTCTGGAGGACGCTGTGCGCGAGGACCGACGTGCCGATGGCTCTCGTATTCAAGAGCTTCAGGCAATCACGAAGTACCTGTAAGGCATTTCATGCAGGCGGAACCAATGCGCACCCCGGCCCGGACTCACCTCGCTCTTAGACTCGCCCTCATGGCGATCGTCATGGCCGCCATATTCGCGGCGGATACGGCGACGAGCTACGAGGTCGCCGCGGCCGTGTTCTATACAGTGGTCATCTTGACGGCCACGCGGATATTGGGCCGACGCGG
>JBDHQY010000136.1:0-6611 GCA_039807315.1 Steroidobacter sp.
CGGTGTTACTGGAATATTCCCGCCACTACCCGGACGTGCGCATCGAAGTGTCGGTGAGCAATCACCTGGTCGACCTGATCGAGGAAGGCTTCGACCTGGCCGTGCGCATCACCGACCAACTGCGCACCAACCTGGTCGCACGCAAGCTTGCTACCGCGAAGCTGGTGACCTGCGCGGCGCCTGCGTACCTGGAGCGGCACGGCGTGCCGCAGATTCCCGAGAACCTGGCGCAGCACAATTGCCTGTCCTTCAGCGACGTCAGTCTCTCGGCCGAGCAATGGCGCTTCACACGTGACGGCCGCACCTGCGTGGTCAAGGCCGCCGGAACCCTGCGAGCCAGCAGCAACGAACTGCTGAAACTGGCAGCGCTGCAGGGCCAGGGAGTGGTGCTGCAACCGAGCTTCAACGTCAGCGCCGAACTGCGCAGCAAGCGCCTGGTGCCGCTACTGACCGACTACGACGCCGGGGCCCTGGGGATCTACATCGTTTATCCGCATCGCAAGCATCAGACCGCCAAGGTCCGCAGCTTCATCGACACGCTCACCGGCCGCTGGGGCGCCGACTCCGACCGCGATCCATTCTGGCACGGCCCGGGTACTGGCGCCGATTCCTGAGAACCGGTCGCTCCCGCGAAAGCGGGAAGCGCGGGCGTTCTACCAAGCCCGTTCCAGCTCCCACTGCGCGAAGGCAACGCCACGCCGCACATGCACGCCGAAGCCGGCGTGATGGAAATGCCGCGACAACCGCGTTCGATACCAGTCCGCATCCCTCAGGTGAATGTCAGCATCGCTGCATGAGAGGTCGGCATTGCCGCGCCAGTCCTCGAGCGTGGGCGCATGAAAGTACAGCGCGCCACGGCATAGCCGGCCCAGGTTCGCCAGAGCGCGGACGGCATCCCTTTCGCTCAGGTATTGCAGCACGTCGTAGCAGAGGATGAGATCGAAGCGGCCGCGCGGTCGATAAGTCGCCAGCGACGCCTGGGTCCAGCCATAGCGCTTGCAAAGATGCTCGCTGACCTCAATACCGGTATAGCTGGCCCCGGCGAATGCCTCCAGGGTCGCGGCCCGCATCAAGCCCAGCCCGCAGCCGGCGTCGAGGACTCGCCGCACCGGCAGCTCGAGTTGCTTCACCAACGCCGCCACTGCGCCGGCGCGCCTTGCCATTTCCTCCCCGGTGGTCACCCGGGTACGCGGATTCACATAGAACCGTTGGTAGAAAGCAGCATCGAATTGGTTATCGGGCATGTGAGACAACGATACGCAGGCAGGTGGAGAACGGGAGCGTAGCGGACCAGATCCGCAGCCCGAGTTCAACAACCGGGCCGCCGTGGTCGCTGCCGCTGGTGGCCGTCCGGCGCACAGATGCTGGGCCGACGGAGACGCCGCGACCTGCGCCCCCGCTTCAGTCACCTGGGCCACCGTCTCCGTCCCCCTTGATTGGGTGGGCGTCGTCCCAAACTAGCTTGCATATTGTTCACAGGTTCCAGACATGGCTATCCGTACTCCGCGTTCCTGGATGTGGGCTGAGGCCTGCGAAATGCTGGAACAGGCACAGCGGCTGCAGCGGCAGTTCTTCCGCTTCGGCCATCTGGTCGAAGCGCAGCCGCGCTGGGAGCCGCCGGTCGACATCGTCGCGGACGAGCGCAGCGTGGCAATCATGGTGGCCCTGCCCGGCGTGGCGCCGGAACAGGTCCAGGTGCAGATCGATCAAGGAGCATTGAGCGTCACGGCGCTGCGCGCGGTACCGATGAACGAATACACCACGACGGTCCATCGGCTGGAAATTCCCTATGGACGTTTCGAAAGGCGCATCGCGCTGCCGGCCGGCCGCGACGAGCTGGCGGAACAGGCCTGTGTCAACGGCTGTTTGGTAATACGACTCGCACGACGCTGAGCGGGAGCTTACATGACCGACCCGAATCGACAGAACGCCTCGACCGTGACGGATGACATGCTGATCATCCTGCCGGTGCGCAACCTGGTGCTGTTCCCCGGCACCGTGTTGCCCGTCGCGATCAACCGCGAGCGCTCGCTGGCGGCCGCGCAGGAAGCGGTGCGGGCGCACAACAAGATCGGCTTCCTGCTGCAGCGTGATCCGGAGACCCAGAACCCGGGCCCCGACGATCTGCATCGCATCGGGACGCTGGCCAGCATCGTTCGCTACGTGACCGGGCAGGACGGCACGCATCATCTGGTCGTGCAGGGCGAAAGGCGTTTCCGCGTGCTCGACTTCCAGGAAGGCATGCCCTTCATGATGGCGCGGGTGGAGTACATCGCGGACGCCGCAACGGTCTCCAATGAAGTGGAGGCGCGCGCGCTGAACCTGAAGCGGCTCGCCGCCGAGGCAGTCACGCTGCTGCCGCAGGCGCCGGCCGAACTGGCCAATGCCATCCAGGCGGTGGAATCGCCCTCGGCGCTGGTCGACCTGGTCGCCAGCTTCATGGACATCAAATCGCTGGAGAAGCAGCAGTTGCTGGAGACGCTGGAGCTGCAGAGTCGGCTCGATCGCGTCGCCGAGCTGATGCAGAAGCGCATCGAGGTGCTGCGCCTGCAGCGTCAGCTCGAGGAGCAGACGCGCGAAGCCATCGACGAGCGCCAGAAGGAAGTGCTGCTGCGCGAGCAGATGCGCCAGATCCGCAAGGAGCTGGGCGAGGACGGCGAGTCGGGCGAGGAGATCAAGGAGCTGCGCGAGGCCGTCGAGAAGGCCGGCATGCCCGAGGAAGCGCTCGAGCAGGCCCGCAAGGAGCTCAAGCGCCTGGAGAAGATGCCGGACGCCAGCGCCGAATACTCGATGCTGCGCACCTGGATCGACCTGATGATCCAGCTGCCATGGTCCAAGCTCGACAACGAGTCCATCGATATCGAGCACGCCCGGCGCGTGCTCGACGAGGATCACTACGGTCTGGACAAGATCAAGCGCCGCATCGTCGAATACTTGGCGGTGCGCAAGCTCAATCCGCAGGGCCGCAGCCCGATCCTGTGCTTCGTCGGCCCGCCGGGCGTGGGCAAGACCTCGCTAGGACAGAGCATTGCGCGCGCCGTGGGCATCAAGTTCGCGCGCGTGAGCCTTGGCGGCGTACACGACGAGGCCGAGATCCGCGGCCACCGGCGCACATACATAGGAGCGCTGCCGGGCAACATCGTGCAGGCCATCCGCAAGGCCGGCACCCGCAACCCGGTGCTGATGCTGGACGAGATCGACAAGCTCGGCGCCGGCATTCATGGCGATCCGTCCTCGGCGCTGCTGGAAGTGCTGGATCCGGAACAGAACAACACGTTCCGCGACAACTACCTGGGCCTGCCCTTCGACCTGTCGAAGGTCATGTTCATCGCCACCGCCAACGTGCTCGATACCATTCCGGGGCCATTGCGCGATCGCATGGAGATCATCGAGCTGACCGGCTACACCGAGGAAGAGAAGATCGAGATCGCCAAACGCTATCTGGTCAAGCGACAGCTGGAATTGAACGGCCTCAAGCCTGAGCAGGCGGCGATCACGGACGCTGCCCTGCATAAGATCGCGCGCGACTATACGCGCGAGGCCGGCGTGCGGAATCTGGAACGTACTATCGGTGGCGTGCTGCGTCACGTCGCTGTTCGCATTGCGGATGGCAGCATTACGGAGCAGACCGTCGACGTGGGCGACGTCGAGGCCATCCTCGGCGCGGCGCGCTTCGAGAGCGAAGTGGCAATGCGCACCAGCGTGCCGGGCGTGGCGACCGGGCTGGCGTGGACTCCGGTGGGCGGTGACATCCTGTTCATCGAGGCCACCCGCATCCCCGGCAACGGCCATCTGATCCTCACCGGTCAGCTCGGCGACGTGATGAAGGAAAGCGCGCAAGCGGCGCTGTCGCTAGTGAAGTCGCAGGCCGAACGCCTCGGCATCGATCCGGCGATATTCAAGCACAGCGACGTGCACATTCACGTGCCGGCAGGCGCCATCCCCAAGGACGGCCCAAGCGCGGGCGTGGCGATGTTCACGGCACTGGTGTCGCTGCTCACCGGCAAGACAGTTGGCAGTGATCTGGCGATGACCGGTGAGATCAGCCTGCGCGGCCTAGTGCTGCCGATCGGCGGCGTCAAGGAAAAGACCGTGGCAGCGCATCGCGCGGGCATCCGCAAGGTGTTGTTGCCGGCGCGAAACCGCAAGGACCTGGAGGACGTGCCGCAAAGCGTGCGTGAGGATATGCAATTCGTGTTCTGCGAGCGCGTCGACGACGTGGTTCGCGAGGCACTCGGCATCAATCTCGATCTCAACCCGATCACGGCAGCGGCCTGATCGCCATGCGGGGGAAGCACATGCTTCCCCCGTCGTCGGTTACGACGAGAGCAGACGGATCTCAATCCTCACTCCCGGCACACTCCACGAAGCCGTGGAGATCATCGCCTGCTCGCGAAGCGATGTGAGTTGAATCACAGACAGTTGCGCTCATCACGCGCTGAATCAGCACTGAATACGCGCGCACTCGTTCGCGCAGATATGAACGATGCGCACACCTCGGTCTCACGTGTGCCATGCAACACGCTCAGCAATGAGCGCATTGCAAGATCGGCAAGAAGGGAGTAATCAGAGGCTATGTTTCGCAGGCACATTCGCGGCATGCGCAACGTTGCGCGATCCGACTCCAAGCGTCGGGAGTCGCGATCACCTTCTTACACTACAAACCCCTGTCACCGCGGCTCGCATCGCAAGCGGCTCGACGAGCGACACACCGCGCAGACAGCACGACTCATGGAACCTGTGCCCCGATGGATCAGTCTTGCTTATTGAGTTGAGGATTTCTCACACGTTTGGAGGGCGGTTCGATGTCAGACAGCCCGATGGCAAGCTCACAGCGCGGAGCGAACTCGCAACGCGGAGAGAATTTCGTCGAGTCCCTGAGCGCCTACAGCCGATTCCACCGTGCGCAGCACTGGTCCGGCACCTTCGGTGAATTCCTCCGCACCGTCGTCCCCGACAACGCCAAGCAATTGGCCCGCACCAGCCACGAGTATCTGTGGGACATGCTCAATTGGTACGGCCGGCAAGGCGGCAACGGCAACTCTTCCGGCAGCAGTACCGAGAACGCGGGCAGCAAGGAGCTGTTCAAACGCGAGCTCTATGGCATCGACGAGGCACTGGGCCGGGTCGTTGACTACTTCAAGGCCGCGGCTGCCGGCTCCGACGTCGGCCGCCGGCTGCTGCTGCTACTGGGCCCGCCCTCCGGCGGCAAGTCCACGATGGCAATCCTGCTCAAGCGCGGGCTGGAGGAATACAGCCTGACCGATGAGGGTGCGATGTACGCGCTGCAGGGCTCGCCCATGCACGAATCGCCGCTCAATCTGATTCCGGCGAGCCTGCGTGGCGAGTTCCGCGAAACTTACGGCGTGGAGATTCGCGGCGAGCTCAGCCCCTGGGCGCGCGATCGGCTGGAGCGCGACTTCGAAGGCGATTTCCTGCGCATGCCGGTGGAACGCATCTTCCTGTCGGAGGCCTCGCGGGTCGGCGTCGGCACCTATGCGCCGCACGATCCGACCACCGCGGATCTGGCCGATCTGGTCGGCTCGGTTGACCTGTCCAAGGTGGCGCAATTCGGCGACGAAGGCGATCCGCGCGCCTGGTCGTGGTCCGGCGCGGTCTACGCAGCCAGCCGCGGCGTGCTGGAGATGATCGAAATCCTCAAAGTTAAGCGCGAGTTCCTGTACCTGCTCCTGACCCTAACCCAGGAGAAGAACGTCAAGGTTTCGCGTTTCCCCCTGATCTATCTGGACGAGACCATCCTGGCGCATACCAACCTGGCGGAATTCCACAAATTCCTGCAGGAGAAAGAGAACGAGGCGCTGCTGGACCGCATGGTCATCGTGAGAGTGCCCTATACGCTGTCCTACCACGAGGAAGCGCGCATTTACGGCAAGCTGGTGTCGGCGGCGCCGGCGTTCCGCGACGTACACCTGGACCCGCACGCACTGCGGCTTGCGTCCGTGTTTGCAGTTCTTACAAGGTTGTTCAAGCCCGAGCGCGAGGGGCTGGATCTGTCCAAGAAGGTCCGCCTCTACGCGGGCGAGAGTGTCGAGGGCTTCCCCGAAACCGAAGTCACGCGGTTGCGTGCCGAGGCGCCGGAGGAAGGATTGACCGGCGTCAGTCCCCGCTTCATCGTCAACTCGATCTCCAACGCCATTACACGCAGCGACAAGAAGAGCCTGACCAGCATGGAAGTGCTGCTCGCGCTCAAGGACTCGATCGAGACCGACGCACGCATGGACGCGAAGTCCAAGAAGCTGTGGATCGACTACCTGGTGCTGGCGCGCAAGGACTTCTACAACCGCTGGGTGAAGGAGGACGTGCATCGCGCCCTGTTCGCTTCGTTCGAAGACGAGGCGCAGCAGCTGCTGGACAAGTATCTGGACGAGGTCGAGGCCTCGCTCGACCATCGCGAGGTCACCGACCCGATCACCGGCGAGTCGCGTCCGGCGGACGAGCGCTTCCTGCGCTCGGTGGAGGACAAGATCAAGGTCTCGGACTCCGGCAAGCTCACCTTCCGTCAGGAAGTGGTGCGCAAGGCCATGGTGGCCTACAAGGTGGGCGAGAAATTCACGCTCAACAGTCACTCGCGCATGCGCGAAGCCATCGAG
>JBDHQY010000137.1:0-6531 GCA_039807315.1 Steroidobacter sp.
ATTCAACGCCACGCGGTTGCCGCGTGACGGCTACATACTCGGCATTCCCGAGCCGGGACGCTATCGCAAGATTCTCGACAGCAATGCCCCGTCTTTCGGCGGTTCCGGTTATTCGCGGCAGTCGCAGCTCGAAAGCCAGGGACAGGCATGGCGTGAATTCCCGGCGCGCCTGCAGCTCGATCTGCCGCCGCTGGCCATGACGATCTGGCGACGGGAGTAACGACCCGCTCGCGGCATTCGCCAGGCCAGGATTGATTCACTCCTTCCTGGTCGTTCCCCGCGCGGAGTCGGCCCCGACCCGGCGAGAATCCATTCGAATCGCAGGGATGGACGTCCGCTGGCGCGAGGACAGGCATCGCGCCGGAGCGACGAGCAAACCGGAACGCCCCTAGCGCAAAACCGCAAAAACCTCCGC
The DNA here is from genome assembly GCA_039807315.1 of Steroidobacter sp. Classification (GTDB taxonomy): domain Bacteria; phylum Pseudomonadota; class Gammaproteobacteria; order Steroidobacterales; family Steroidobacteraceae; genus Steroidobacter. The sequence goes on from JBDHQY010000137.1 coordinate 416, forward strand.
AGGCACCGCCCGCGCAGAGCTTCCCTACTTCTCAGTCCGTGTCCCTTGCTGCACCATGCACGATCTTGAGAGCCGTTCGAGCCGTTCTGCCGATGTCCGCCGATTACGCCAATCTCACTCTCCAGCCCGGCGCGCCGCAGCCGCTGGGCGCGACGCTGACCGAGGAAGGCGTCAACTTCGCCGTGTATTCCAGCGGCGCGGTGCGGGTGGAGCTGTGCCTGTTCGATGCCTGCGGCGAGCACGAAGTGGCGCGCCTGCCACTGCCGGAGAATACGGAGAACGTGTGGCATGGATTCCTGCCCGCGCCGATCGGTGCAGCGGGGCTCGTGTACGGCTTACGCGCTCATGGGCCTTTCGATCCCACGTACGGGCTGCGCTACAACGGTGCAAAACTGCTGATCGATCCCTATGCGCGGGCGCTCGCGGGAAAATTCGTCTGGAACGATGCGCTGTTGGGATCCACCGTGCGGCAGAATCCGGACGAGCAGGCCACGCAGACCGGTGTCGACGAACAGCTCGATGGTGTCGACAGTGCCCCGTTCAATTACAAGGCGCGCGTCGTCGATGGCGCGTTCGACTGGGGCGAGGATCGTCCGCCGGCGACGCCGTGGCGGGACACCGTCGTTTACGAACTGCATGTCAAGGGCTTCACCAAGTTGCATTCGCGCGTGCCGGAAGAGCATCGCGGCAAATACCTGGGTCTCGCCCATCCGGATGTCGTCGGCTATCTCAAGCACCTGGGGGTGACGGCGGTGGAGCTGCTGCCGGTGCAGGCGTTCGCGCCGGAGCGGTTTCTTTCGGCCAAGGGCCTGGTCAACTACTGGGGCTACAGCTCACTGGCCTGGTTCGCGCCGGCGCTCGAGTACGCCGCCGCCGATCCGGTCGTCGAGTTCAAATCGATGGTCAAGGCGCTGCACGCCGCCGGCATCGAAGTCATTCTGGACGTGGTCTTCAATCACACGGTGGAAGGCAGCGAGCTGGGGCCGACCTTGAGCCTGCGCGGTCTGGACAACACCTCTTACTACAAGCTCGAGCCGGACAACCTGCGCCATTACGTGAATCGCACCGGCACCGGCAACACGATTTCCGTGGGACACGCCGCGGTGCGCCAGCTCATCGTCGATTGCCTGCGCTACTGGGTCGAGGAAATGCACGTCGACGGCTTTCGCTTCGACCTGGCAGCGGTGTTCGGCCGCGAGAATGGCCGCTTCCGCACCGACGCCGCTCTGTTCAAGGCGATCGCGGCCGAGCCGTCGCTGCGTTACGTGAAGCTGATCGCCGAGCCCTGGGACGTGGGGCCGGAAGGCTACCAGCTCGGCCATTTCCCCGCGGCCTGGGCCGAGTGGAACGATCTCTACCGCGACACCATGCGCGGCTTCTGGCGCGGCAACCCTGGAATTCTCGGCAATTTCGCCGAGCGCTTCGCCGGCTCCAGCGATCTGTTCCGTGCCAGCGGCCGGCGGCCCACCTCGAGCATCAACTATGTCGCCTGCCACGACGGTCTGACGCTCTACGACGTTACCGCGTACAACGACAAGCACAACGAAGCGAACCTCGAGGACAACCGCGACGGTCACAACCACAACCTGAGCTGGAATTGCGGCGTCGAAGGTCCCACCGGGGATCCTGGCGTGATCGAGCTGCGCGAGCGCCAGGTCCGCAATCTGCTGGCGACGGTATTGCTGTCGCAGGGCGTGCCGATGCTGCAGGCCGGCGATGAGTTCGGGCGTACCCAGCACGGCAACAACAATGCGTACAGCCAGGACAACGAGATCAGTTGGATCGACTGGGGTCTGGCCGAGCGCCGCAAGTGGCTGCTGACGTTCGTGCGTCAATTGCTGACACTGCGGCGGCAGGCGCCCGGCCTGCGTCGCGACACCTTTCTCAAGGGCGCGCGCCAGGTCGATCGCGAGCACAAGGACGTGAGCTGGCGGCATCCGCTCGGGCACGAGCTGACCGCGGCGGACTGGCACGATGCCAACGCGCGCGCGCTTGGTGTACTGATCGGCCAGGCTTTCACCGATCCGCATGGAACACCCAACGGCCACCTGCTGTTTCTGTGCAATGCCGGCGACGATCAGGTGGAGTTCAAATTGCCAGCGCCCGTCACCAACGTGGTGTGGCAGATCGTGTTCGACACGGCGCGCTGGCGTGCCAACGACCTCGGCAACCGTATCGCGGCCGGTGAGAACTGCATGGTGGCGCCGCATTCCTGCGTGCTGCTGGCCGATGGCGATGCACCGCTGCATGTTCGCAGCGGCTTCGCGCGGGAGATGTGAGCGAACGATGCTGCAAGCCCGGTCATGAAATCAGCGCTCGATCACCTGGCTGAGCTGTACGGCATAGGCGGGTCCTATCTCGATTACCGTGGCCGGCCGAGGCAGGTGACGAGCGAGAGCCGCGCCGCGATCCTTGCCGCTATGGGTCTGGAGAGCGGCGACGAGCGGGCGATGCAGGCCGCCATTCATACGTTCGAGACGGTGCGCTGGACACGCATGCTGCCGGCGGCCATCGTGCTTCACGAACACTCGCCCGCTGTGCCGATCGCCATTCCGCTCGATCTGGGTGCAACGCGCCTGAGCTGGGCGATCACGCTGGAGAACGGTGCGCAGCGCAGCGGTGTCGCGGCTCTGTCGGAGCTCGAGACCGTCGAGCGCGGCGAGGTCGACGGGCGGACCTTCAGCCGCTGCCGGCTGCCGGCACCACGGGATCTGCCGCTGGGCTATCACCGCATCGAGATCGGGCTCGATACCGGGCTCACCGGACAAGCGAGTCTGATCGTTCCGCCCGCACGCTGCCATGAATCGCCGGCGCTGCAGGAGGATGGACGCGCCTGGGGCATAGCAGTGCAGCTGTACTCGCTGCGCTCTGCGGGCAACTGGGGTATGGGCGATTTCGGCGATCTTCGCGCGCTGATTGCCGCGTCGGCCCCGTTGGGCTGCGGCCTGATCGGGCTGAATCCGCTGCATGCGCTGCTGCCGGCGAATCCCGAGCACATCAGTCCGTACAGTCCGTCGAACCGGCAGTTCCTGAACGTGTTGTACATCGCGGTTGCCGACGTGCCGGAGTTTCACGAATCGACGGCAGCGCAGGAACTGGTGGCCGGTACCGCCTTCCAGTCGCGGCTGACTCAGCTGCGTGCGACGAAGCTGGTGGACTACGCGGGCGTTGCAGCCGTGAAATTCGAAGTGCTGCGAATGCTGTACCAGCATTTTCGCGCTACTCATTTATCCGCCTCGACGCCGCGCGCCGCGGCATTCAGGCAGTACGTGGAAGAACGCGGCGAGTCACTGCGGCTGCATGCAGTCTTCGATGCTCTCGATGCGCATCTGCGCATGCAAGGACCGCAATATTGCGGCTGGCCGAGTTGGCCGGATGAGTATCGCGATCCGATGTCCGCGGCGGTGAATCGCTTCGCGCGTGAGCGCGTGCAGGACGTCGAATATTTCCTGTACCTCCAATGGCTCGTTGAAGGGCAACTGTGCTCGGCACAGCAACTGGCGCGCGACAGCGGCATGTCCATCGGTTTGTATGGCGATGTCGCGGTCGGTGCGAATCCAGGCGGTTCGGAAACCTGGGCCAACCGTCATCTGTATGTGCATGGCGCATCGATCGGCGCGCCGCCCGATGCGCTGGCGCTGAAAGGTCAGGATTGGGGCATTCCGCCGCAGAACCCTGCCGAGCTGCGCCTTCAGGCGTATCAGCCGTTCGTCGCCATGATCCGCAACAACATGCGTCCGGTGGCGGCGCTGCGCCTGGATCACGTGATGTCGTTGTTCCGCTTGTGGTGGGTGCCGGGCGGTCTGACCTCCGCGGGCGGCGCATATGTCCACTATCCGCTGGAAGACCTGCTTGCGATCCTGGCGCTGGAAAGCGTGCGTCACCATTGCGTCGTGATCGGCGAGGACCTGGGCACCGTTCCCGAGGAGGTGCGTGCGGCGATGGAGCGCTACGAGCTCAATCACTACAAGGTGCTGCTGTTCGAGAAGGAATTCGACGGCAGTTTCAGGGCGCCGTCGAAATACGCACGCAATGCGCTCGCGACGGTGACGACCCACGACCTGCCGACGCTGCGCGGCTGGTGGGAAAGTCATGACATCGCCCTGCGCGATCGGCTCAACCTGTATCCGAGTCGAGAGGTTCGCGACGAAGTGCATCGGGCGCGGAGCGAGGAACTGCCGGCGATGATGCGTGCCCTGGTCGCGCAAGGCTTGTGGCATTGGCTGCCCACGGACGGATTGCCCGCGTATTCACCAGCGCTGGCCCGCGCGATTCAGGCATACCTCGGACTGTCGAGCTCCAAGATCGTCATGATCCAGATCGAGGATCTGCTCGGCATGGCGGATCCCGTCAACGTTCCTGGCACTGATCGCGAGCACGCCAACTGGCAGCGCAAAGTTGCGCTGGAGACCCAGGAGACATTCGCGCGTGCGGATGTCCGGGATATCCTCAATGCCGTCAGTCGCGCGCGGCGCGGCGAGAACCCCAATAGCTAGAGGGGCTTCGTCAATCCCCCACGCCAGCGGGAATTCATCTTGAATCAGCGGCATGGATTTCCGCTGGCGCGGGAATGACGAGGCGCGAATGAATCGGGTCTGTCCCCTCTCCGGGGAACGTGGAGCAGGAGCCGCCATGCACAAGAGTCAGCTTGCCGGATTCATCATCGATTGCAGGACCCAGGACCTGGAGAAGGCTGCCGAGTTCTGGAGCGCCGCGCTGGGCTATCCGTTGGTGGCGGCGGCCGACGAATCGGCGCCGGACAAATACCGCCAGCTGTCCACCGGCCCGGACGGGCTGCATCTGGAGGTGCAGAAGGTGGAGCACGAAAGCCGTCTGCATCTGGACATCGAAACCGACGACATCGAAGCGGAAGCCAGGCGGCTCGAAGCGCTCGGTGCCCGGCGCGTGCAGCGGTTTCCCCGCTGGTGGGTGATGGAGGCGCCGACCGGCCAGCGCTTCTGCATCGTCAGACCGCAGCGCGCCGGGTTCGAGAGCAGCGCGAACGTATGGAAGTGAACGATCGCGGCGCTCAGCCTTTGCGATAGACCTCACGGCGATGGCCGACCTTGACGACCAGCACCAGCAACTCGCGATCCTCGATGCCGTAGATGATCCGATAGGCGCCTTGCCGGACGCGATAGCGTTCGCGCCCCGATAACTTTTCGCAACCTGCGGGTCGCGGGTCGTTCGCCAGAGAACGGATTCGTTGCAGGATGCGCTTTACATCTTCCTTGGGAACGGCGCGCAGATCCTTGGCGACGGATTTCTTGAATGCCAGCTCATAGCCTGCCATGTGCCTGCAAGTCCTTGAGCAGGGCTTCGTAGGAGATCGCCGGCTCGGCTGCACGCTCCTCGAAAGCGGCCAGATCCTCCTGATCTTCACGCAGGGCCATCCGCACCGCGTCGTTGACGATGTCGGATACGGAACGCTGCGTATGCGCCGCTTTCAGGCGCACGGCTCGGTGCAGGTCCGGTTCGAAATAGACCGTGGCGCGCTTGGACGTCTGTTCACTCATGGTGTCTATCTCGGGGAGAGCGGCACTGGCATCATAGCTACTTAACGTCATGACGTCAAAACGCCTCGAATTGTAGCAGCGCGATCCTGGCCCGTGGCTGTCGGTCCTATATGGGCCTGCAGGGGCGGCGTCGGGGTGGGTATTTCTCGGCCTTTTGCGCAGTTTCTCGAAGTGCGATTACAGCAGCTCGGCGATCTGCGTCACCACCTGCACGCGATACCGCTGCGTCAGCCACTCGCGGTTCAGCCGATGCAGCTGGTCGTCCGCATCGAACCTGTTCAGCAGCACCGTCGCCATCAGCGGCTCCACGCTGGCAAGCGACAGCCGTACCGCATTGAGCGTACCCAGGCCGGCATCTGCGACCAGCAGCACCCGATCTGGCCGCAGGCGCTGCACCAGATCGACGCTGTCGGCGTCATGGCTCAGCGGCGAGCGCGGGCCGCCGACGGTCTCGACCAGGCCGATGTCGACGTTCTCGGGCCAGCGGATTTCATCGATGAGCTCATCGAGCGTGATGCGTGGTCGTTGGAGCAGGTCGGCAGCCATCGGCGGTGCCAGCGCGAGCGGATAGTTGCGGTGCTTCGGACAGATGTCGTCGGG
>JBDHQY010000138.1:0-6524 GCA_039807315.1 Steroidobacter sp.
CGCCTATGCCGCATCCCCTGCGGTTCCTTACAATCGCATCCGCCATTCATCACGACGGCCATTCATTGAACGGAGAGGGGTCATGGGATTTCTTGCAGGCAAGCGCGCGCTGATCGTCGGCCTCGCCACCGAACGCTCCATCGCTCACGGCATTGCCACGGCCATGCGGCGCGAAGGCGCCGAGCTGGCCTTCAGCTATCAGGACCGCTTCAAGGACCGCGTGGTCGGCATGGCGCAGGAGTTCGGCTCGCGCAGCGTCTTCGAAATGGACGTGGCCAGCGACGACAGCATCGAGGCCGGCTTCCAACGCCTGAAACAGGACTGGGACAGCCTGGACATCCTGATTCACGCGGTCGCCTTCGCCCCCACCGAAGCCATTCGTGGCAGCTACATCGGCTCCACCACGCGCGAATACTTCCGGATCGCGCATGACATCTCGAGCTACAGCCTCACGGCGCTGGCCAAGGGCGCGGTCCCCATGATGCAGGGCCGCAGCGGCTCGCTGCTGACCTTGAGCTACCTGGGCGCGGTCCGCTCCCTGCCCAGCTACAACGTGATGGGGCTCGCCAAAGCCAGCCTGGAGGCCAGCGTGCGCTTCCTGGCCGCCGACCTGGGTCCGCAGGGCATTCGCGTCAATGGCATCTCTGCCGGCCCCATCAAGACGCTGGCGGCGGCGGGCATCGGCGGCTTCCGGCGCATCCTGGGCCATGTTGCCGCCACCGCACCGCTGCGACGCAACGTCACCCCGGAAGACGTCGGCAACACGGCCGCCTTCCTGTGCTCGGATCTGGCAGCCGGCATCACCGGCGAAATCGTCTACGTGGATGGCGGCTTCAGCACTGTGGGCATGGCGCTGCCCGAGGAGTAGCCGATTTCCGGCCTCCGCGGCAGGCGGAGCGTGATGCAGATCGTCACCCTGCCCTCGGTCTGAACCGAGGGCAGGAATCGATTCCCGGGCTGTCCGCGTCGGCCGAAGAGCGTGCGAGCAATCCGCCCTGGCCCGTCTCCTGAAAGAACAGGCGTGGCCGAGCTTATTCGAATACTTTCTCGTTGCGCACGATGTCGGCGTTGCGTTCCGCTTCCGCGACATACGCGCCGAACTCTTCCATGCCCGATTGCTGCTCGCCCCGGCGGCGGCGCACCATCTTGTCGTTCGGCGACTCGGCCGCCGGATCGCCGTTGCGCACGGCGCTGACAGCGAGCACGGCGAAGTTGCCTTCATCCGTGGTGGCACTGCCGAAGTGCGGCTTCGCTTCGCTGATTTCAGTCGATGGTGCCGCAAATGCGGCACGAATGACCGCAGCCGGCGCTACCGCGTCCTGACGCACCACGAAGCGCTTGCCGACCGGCGACAAGCCCATTTCCTTGAGCACGGCGGACCATTCGCCGCCCTGCTGCAGCTTCGCCAGGGCTTCACCGCCCTTCTTTGCGGCCGCTTCGCGTTCCGCCTGCTCCTTCAGCTGCTTCTCGATCTGCGCCCGTACGTCGGCGAGCGGCTTCGGCTCGGCCGGCCTGTGATCGGAGACCCGCAGCACCAGCGCACGATCCTCGCCGATGGTGACCAACGGGCTGTTGTGTCCCTGCTCGAGCACCTCTTCGCTGAAAGCCGCTTCGATGACGTTGGGATCGTTGCCCAGCTCGCCGCCGCCCTCGCGCGTGAAGCCGCTGATCGTCTTCACCGGCAGGCCGGTCGCCTTCGCCACCGAATCGAGCTCGGTCAGCGCCGAGAACGCCAGGTCCGCCAGCTTCTGCGATTCGTCGTAGAAGATCGTCTGCGAGCGGTCCTTGCGGTATTCCGCTTCCAGCTCCGCGCGCACTTCCTCGAACGGCCGGATCTGGCCGGGCTCGACTTGTTCGAGGCGAATGATGTGATAGCCGAACTGGGTCTTGATGGGTCCGCGGATCTCGCCGGGCGACATGCTGAACAGCGCTTCTTCGAACGGCCCGACGAACATGCCGCGCTGCGCCCATCCCAGATCGCCGCCCTGCTGCGCCGAACCGGGGTCCTTCGAATTGTCCTTGGCCAGCTGCGCGAAATCGGCGCCGGCCTTCACCTGCGCGACGAGATCCTCGGCCTTCTGCTTCGCAGCGGCGTCACTCGTGCCGTCGCCCGCGGTGATCAGGATATGCCGCGCATGGCGGCGCTCGGGCGATTCGAAACGTTCCTTGACCTGATCGTAGTAACCCTTCAGATCGTTCTCGCTGACGGTCACTTCGCCTTCGGCGTGGGCGCGCGGCAGCTCCACGTATTGCAGATCCACGGTCTCGGGCAGCAGGTAGTCGTTCGGGTGCGAGTCGTACCAGGACTGGATCTGCTCGTCCGTCACCGCTACCTGGTTGGCGAACTCGCCGGTCGAGATCAGTACGTAATCGACTTCGCGCTCCTGCTTTTCCAGCGCGTAGCGCTGGTCCAGCTGGTACGGCAGCACGAAACCGGACGCCACCACGCCTTCCTGGATCTGACCGATGGTCAACTCGGCACGCAGATCGGCCTCGAACTGCGGCTCAGTGCGCCCCTGCTGGCGCAGCAGCATGGCGTAGCGGTCACGCGAGAACTGCCCGTCGACCTGCAATTCCGGGAAGGAGAGGATCCGCTCCGCCAGGGCTGCGTCGCTGACGCGGTAGCCGAGCTTCTCGGCGCGCTGCGACAGGAGGCTCGAGCGAATGAATTCGTCCAGCACGGCCCGCTGCTGGGCCCTCGCCATTTCGGGCGGCAGATCGGCATGCATCATCTGCTGCAATTGCGACTGGCGCTGCTGCCAGGCGCGGCGCACGGTCTCGGCCGGGATCTTGTCGCCATCGACCTTGGCCGCAAAAGCCATGGACTGAGACTGGAAATCCACGCCCCAAAACACGAACACCACCGAGATGGTGCCCAGGAATAGCGCCGAGACCCAGCCGGTGATCTTGTCGCGAATTGTTTGCAGCATGTGGTGAGCGCTTCTTGCTTATGTGCGGCCCGCGAGCGAGCCATTCGCAGCGCGCGATGCGCTTGAATGGCCACTCACGATTCGCTTTGGAGTAAGTGGCGGAGCAGACGGGACTCGAAGTCGCCGCAGGCGCCGGTGGATCAGTAACATACTGATTTCCCACAGCCTTCAGCCCCTGGAACCCCCTCAAGACTCCCGATTTGGCACCAGAAGTAAGCGAACGGGGTCCTTGAAGGACGCGCAAGTTTACTGGCGGCAACGTTCGCTGTCAGCTAGTTGCCGCTTCCGAACACGAGGCGGTGCCGATCACACCGCACGATGCGTATTTCGGCGCGCCTCCATGAGCACAAAGCCTTCAGTTAGCGATCATCGCGCGGTTCTCAACAGGCGCCGCATCGGAATGACCGAATCCCGACGCCCGAGCTCATAGTGTCACGCATCCATCGGCGGCGACCCTTCCACGCTTCCTCGTTCTCCATAGAAGCGCGGAAAGATCACGCGGAAGGTTGTTCCTTCCCCCGGTGCGGTTTCCAGCTCCAGGCTCGCATCGAGCAGCTCGCAAAGCCGCTTGACGATAGATAGCCCGATTCCTTCACCGGACGGAATCTGGCTCGCACGCTGTGTCGACTGCGAGGGCAAGGTCGGCGCCGGCTCGCTCTGCAGGGACGACTGGCTAGGCGGCTGATTCTGTTCCTCCACCACGCGTGCCTCATTGGTCGCCTGTTTCAAGTTCCTCTCGAGCTCGTTGGCCACTCCGGTGCGCAGGCCCGGGCCAGTGTCCTGAACACATAGCGCCCACTGCGGAACAGGACCATCTGCGCCCGCCTCCCACGATATCTCCACTCCCCCCTGCTGAGTGACCTTGAGTGCGTTGAACACCAGGTTCTGCACGATTCGCTGGACTTTCGCCGCATCGCCGATGACGATCAATGAGTCTGGTCCGTCCGACTTGAGAAACAGATTGCGCTGCGCCGCCATCGGGCGCGTTACGTCACAGAATTCCTTGAGAAGGCTGGCGGCATCGAACTGCGCGAAGTGGCGTTGTTCCTGTCCCGCCTCCAGGCGAGCGTGATCCATCAGATCGGAGAGCAGCTTGTTCAGCGAGACAACCCCGGTCCGCAGGATTTCCGAGAACTGGGCACGCTTGGATTCGGCGACGTCAGCGCGGCTGAGTACGGCGGATACATTGGTGATCACGTGCGCGGTACCACGAAGATCGTGGGCTGCTTCGCGCCAGGTTTCCGCGCGTTGGACCTCCAATGCTCTGAGTTGTGACATCGCGGTTTCGAGCTCGCGAACCCGGCTCGCCGCCTCGCTCTGCTGCATCTGCGCATATCGAGACGCGCTTTCACACACACCGTTACTGCACAGCCGGACCAGCTCGTGCCGGGCCAGGGTCATTGCTCCGACCTCGAGATCCGAATGCAGCGCCTCGTATCGATCCAGCTCCTGCAGGAGGCACAGATGCAAGTGGCCCCATTCGCACATCGTCTCAGGCTGATTGTATCCCTGCTGCCATCGATGCAAGCCGTGCTCCGCAGCGGAATCGTCTTGATCCTTGCGCGCCCGTACTACGTCGGCTGGACTCTCGGCCGCCAACCGCCGCTGGAAAGCATCCAATACCGCGGGAATGTGGTCGATGAACTGCGCGCGGGTGATCGTCGAGGCGGTAGTTAGGGAAGGATCCATGTCGACGGCGCATTGCCAGGCAGCGAGGATCGACTCACGCCTTCCTTCGAGATACCTCGCAAGGTCTTTCAGGCGCGCGGAAGGTCTTTGTAAACTTTTCACGATTGCTCCAGCGGCGAATAGACTTTGGGAGGGCCTTTATCGTTCCGTCCTTCCTAAGTGCAAGGGAAAAACAGCGGTGCGCCGGCGGACACGGGATGGAGCATTCCGCAGGTGTCCTCGTCCCTCGTGCACGCGCCCTGTGGGAACAGTACTTTTCCGATCACGCCATCGGTGAGCTTGGCCAAGACGTAGCGCTCCGCGAGCTTGCCGGTGATGCGAGAGCTGTCGAGCGCTAAGCGGATGAGCCGGTTCTCGCCCACGAAATACTGCGCGAGCTAGCGACCGGCGAACGTGACGGTGTTGCCCGCCGGGTTCCAGGTGAAGCCTCCCTGTTCCGTGACCACCTCGGCGCTCTTGCCGAGATATTTCGACGGGGCGCGGTAGGTTCCGTCGCGCGCCAGCGTCACGACGGTCTCGATTCCCTCAGAGTCGGCGCAGGGGAGCACACCGCCGATAGACACCAGCCCAGTCGAGCGAGTTGCGCGACGTGTTCCTCGTCGCCAAGGAAGACGGGCACAGCCCGTACACGCTGCTGACGACGTACGCAGCGTGAACCGAAGAAGCCACGGAAACCGACGTAGAGGGGTGCGCTCGGTACACCTATGCGCGAGCACCGATCAGTGCCTCTACCAGTCCCCAGCATTCCCCGGATTTGGCACCAGACGGGGTCCGGCGAGGGCTGGCGGCGCCTAAGTCGGCGAAAGTACAAACAATCAATGTAAGTGGCGGAGCGGACGGGACTCGAACCCGCGACCCTCGGCGTGACAGGCCGATATTCTAACCAGCTGAACTACCGCTCCGCGCTGAAAACATCCACGTCTGATTCTAGACAAGGCGTGGTGGGTGCTGAGGGGATCGAACCCCCGACATTCGCCTTGTAAGGGCGACGCTCTACCAGCTGAGCTAAGCACCCTCTTGCCGCTGCGATGCTGCGCATCTCAAGCGGAAAACTGCCTTGAAATCAGTGCAGGGGCGCTAGGCGCTGACCAGAGCCCCTGTTCGAAGGCGCGCTAATTTACAGCATCCTTCAGGCCCTTGCCAGCCTTGAAGCCAGGAACTTTGCTGGCGGCAATCTCGATGGTCTCGCCGGTGCGAGGATTGCGGCCGGCGCGCGCCGCGCGGGCCTTGACGACGAAAGTGCCGAATCCCAGCAGCGAGACGGAATCGCCCGACTTCAGTGCCGCGATGATGGAATCGAATACGGCATCCACGGCTTTGGTCGCCTCGGCTTTCTGCAGACCGGTGCTGCCGCTTACCGCTTCGATCAATTCGGCCTTGTTCATGTCGGTTTCCTTCTTGGATAAAGAAATCGGTGCCTGCCTTCAGGCGGGGGCGCGTTATAGCAGCGCGGCGAAGCAAGAATCAACCCGCCACGCGTGCAAAATCATGCGAAAACCATGGCGGATCGCGGAGTGCGAAATCATTCGCACCCCGCGCAACGTCTGTCCTCAGTGCGCTCGTGGCTGCTTTGCAGCGCGCTTGCCGGCGCGGCGCGGCCGTCCCTTGTCGTTCGCGGGCGACGGATCCGGCGCAGCCGCGAGCGGCGCGGGCATGTGCTTGAGTGCCACCTGCAACACCTCGTCGATCCATTTCACCGGCTTGATCTCGAGACTGTCCTTGATGTTCTGCGGAATGTCGGCGAGATCCTTGGTGTTCTCGTCCGGGATCAGCACGGTGCGAATACCGCCGCGATGCGCTGCCAGCAGTTTCTCCTTCAAGCCGCCGATCGGCAGCACCTGCCCGCGCAATGTGATCTCGCCGGTCATGGCGACATCGTAACGCACCGCCGCCTTGGTCAGCGCC
>JBDHQY010000139.1:0-6493 GCA_039807315.1 Steroidobacter sp.
TTTGCCGAGCCGATCAGTAGAGGTTCGCGCCTTCGCGCAGGATCCGCGGGGTCACGAAAATCAGCAGCTCGTCCTTGTTGTCCGTCTTGGTGGTCGACTTGAACAGGTGGCCCATGACCGGGATGTCGCCCAGCAGCGGCACTTTCTTCTGCGAGTCGCGGCGCTCGGTTTCGAGGATGCCGCCGAGCACCACCGTCTGACCGTCGTTCACGATCACGGTCGAGATGATCTCGCGGGTGTCGATGCTCGGCACGAAACCGCCGGTGGCGCTCGGCACCAGCTGGCCGACGCTGTCCTTGGAAACGGTCAGGTCGAGAATGACGCGGTTGTCCGGCGTGATCTGCGGCGTGACCTTGAGACTGAGCACGGCCTTCTTGAACTGAGTCGTGGTGGCACCGCTCGACGCAGCTTGCTGGTAGGGAACTTCCACGCCCTGCTCGATGGTCGCCTCGCGCTGATTCGCAGTGATCAGGGACGGTTGCGACACGATCTCGCCGCGGCCTTCGGCCTGCGCAGCCGACAGTTCCAGATCCACGATGAAATCCGAATCCAGGAAGGTCAGCGCCAGCGCGCCAGCCGGGCTCGCGACCGGCAGATTCACCATGTAGCGATCCTTGGCTTCACCGATCTCCAGCCCGCCGCGCGGATCGTTGGTGCCCGGAAACAGCACCGCACCGTCCGGAGCGTCCAGTCCACGATTGCTGATGAATCCCTGGCCGTCGCTGCCGCCCACGCGCGTGGTCGTGCCGTTGACGCCGAAGCGCACGCCGAGCTCGCGGCTGAAGTCGTCGCTGACGATGACGATGCGGGCCTCGATGCGCACCTGGCGCACGGGGATATCCAGAGTCGCAACCAGCCTGCGGACATCCGCGAGCCGTTCCGCCGTGTCCTGCAGCAGCAGGGTGTTGGTGCGTTCGTCGATCGCAACGCTGCCGCGGGCTGACAGCAGCGAGTTGTTGTTGCCGGTCTTGAGCAGCCGTGCAAGATCCGCGGCCTTGGCGTAGTTGATCTGCAGATACTCGCTGCGCAGCGGCGCCAGTTCCTGCACTTCCTTGCGTGCCGCGAGAATTTCCTTCTCACGCGCGGCGATTTCAGCGGCCGGCGCGATCAGCATCACGTTGCCTTCCTTGCGCATGTCCAGGCCCTTGGTGCGCATGACGATGTCCAGTGCCTGGTCCCACGGCACGTTCTGCAGGCGCAGCGTGACGTTGCCGCCCACCGTCTCCGTGATCACCATGTTCTGGCCACTGGTGTCGGCCAGCAGCTGCAGCACAGCGCGGGTTTCGATGTCCTGGAAATTCAGCGTCAGGCGTTCGCCGGTGTATTCCTTCTTGTCCTGCAGCTCCGGCGGCAGCTTCACCACCGGTTTGATCTCGATGGTGTAGACGTTGTCCGACTGGTAGGCGAGCTGCTCATAGTCGCCGGAAGCGGCGATCACCAGGCGCGCGCCGTCACCGACCCGCAGCGCATCCACCGAGTTCACCGGCGTTGCGAAATCGACCACGTCCAGACGCTGCATCAGCGCTTCGGGCAGCATGGTCTTGGCGAAATTGACGACGATGCGGCCGCCTTCCTGGCGCAGGTCCGCCGGCACCTTCGAGTCGGTCAGTTCGACGATGACGCGACCGGAGCCGTCGCTGCCGCGGCGGAAATCGATGTTGCTCACCGAGCGCATTCCACTGACAGCAGCCGTGGCCCGTGAGGGAGCGGATGCAGCTGCCAATGCCGAAGGTGCCGCCGCAGTTGCCGCGCGGCCGCCACTGGATTCCAGCGTCACCACGATCGAGTTGCCTTGGACGCGAGTCTCGTAGGGCACGAGGCTGTCGACATTCAGCACCACGCGCGTGCGGCCGTTGGCCTCGGCGACGTTCACGGTGTCGAGCGCCCCCTGCTTGACGTCGATGCGCCGCGATGCGAGCGCTACCGAAGTGTCCGGCAGGTCGAGCGCGATGCGCGCGGGATTGTCCACGGTGAAGGTCAGCGGTTGCGGCGCAGTGTCACTGAGCCGCAGCGTCAACTCCACTTTGTTGCCGGCGAGCACGTTGGCGTGCATCTCCTCGAGGCGGTTGGAGCCCTGCGCGGCCAGCGCGATTTGCGCGCCGAAAACGCTCAGGCCAAGCGCGACGCCCATCACTCGCCGCATGAGCGTCGGGATCCTGAGCATCGGGGACACGCCAGCGCCGTTGCGATATGCGGGCTGGACGGAAGTTGACGACAGCATTCTTATCTCTCCCTCAAGACTCATTCGGTCAACGCCAGCGCGGCGGGACGCTCGATATAGCCACCCAGACCATCGGGAACGATTTCGATGATGGAGATCCGGGTGCCGGCGATACCCACCACGCGGCCATCGTTCTGGCCGATGTAGTTACCGGGCAGCACGCGATGCACCAGACCGTCTTTGCCCTGCACCAGTCCGTAATTCTTGCCCCCGAGCGACAGCGTCCCCACCATCTTCATGCTGTCGATCGGAAATTGTTCGAGGAATTCACGCGGCCGCTTCACGTCGGGGCGAATCGCGTTGGCAACGTCACTGCGCGCCGGCGCGCTCGGCACGAACGGCGAGCGCAGGCTGCTGGCGTTGTATGCGTACGTCTCCGACGGCTTGATCTCCGGCAGCGGCTCGATGCGCTCGCCGGGACGGCTCTTGATCTCCGCTACCTTCTGCTGCAACTGATCCATGTCGTCGGAGCATCCGCCCAGCGACAACAGGACGATTACGGCGAGAGGTGTCAGCTTGCTCTGAATCATGGGTATGGGCTGCCTGTGCTCTGTGCCGATCATTTCCCGGCCGGCGGGCGCGGCCGGTTGTTCCTGGGACCTTGCGGCTGAGCGGCGGCCTGCTCCTCGTCATCCAGGTAACGATAGGTCTTGGCGGTGACGTCGAGCTGCAGCTGGTCGGCTCCCCGGTCCTTGCCGACCGGCGTGATCTCCACATCGTGCAGCGTCACGATACGCGGCAGTGCGGCGATACCGCTGACGAAGGCGCCGATCGAATGGAAGCTGCCAGTCAGGCGCATCTTGATCGGCAGCTCGGCGTAGAAATCCTTGTTGACCTGCTGTGCGGGTTGGAACAGCTTCTGATCGAGACCCGCCGCCGAGCCCTGCTGCGAGATGTCGGTGAGCAGGTTCGGCACTTCGGTCTTGTTGGGCAGCTTGCGCAGCATCGCACCGAACGACTGCTCCATCTCCTGCAGCTGGGCCTTGTACGCATCCAGGTTGGCTGCCTTGCGCGCCTTGCCGGTGAGATTCTCCATCAACGTCTGTTCTTCCACGCGGGCCGTGTCCAGGTCGGGCTTCTTCGGCTTCCACGCCAGGAAGTACGACAACAGACTCACCGCCAGCAGAAAGATGATGCCGATCGCGCCCAGCCGGAATACCGCCGGCCAGCGACCGACATCGTTGGGATCGAGATTGCGGATGTCTTCCAGAAGCTTGCTCATCGGCTGGCTCCCCGCGCCGCGCGCGTGGCTTTGCCGGCATCGTCATCCTGCGAGGCGGCCAGGTGCGGATTCTCCTGCACCGCGTTGAGCGTGAACTCCGAACCGGCATCGCCCGAACCCTTGGTCTCGAGAATGTCCAGCGCAGGCTCGGCCAACCATTCCGACGAGTCGATGTTGCGCATGTAGTTGGAAACACGCGTGCTTGATTGCGCCACGCCCTTGAGTTGAATGCGTCGGTTGCTCTGCTTGACCGAGGTCAGGTAGATGCCGTCGGGCAAGGTGCGCACCAGTTGGTCGAACAGGTGCACGATCTCCGCGCGGCTGCGCTCGAGCTGTTCGATGACCTGCATGCGTGCCACCAGCCGCTGCTTCTGCGTCTCCAGCTCCTGGATCTCGGCGATCTGCTTGTCGAGCTTGCTGATCTCGTCCTTCAGATACTGATTGCGCTCGTTCTGGTAGTCGATGGCCGACTGCATCTGCCAGTTCACGCCGAGCGCGATCAGGCCGGCCAGCATCAGTGCCGCCACGGCGCCCACGCCGAATTCCTGGCGCCGTTGCTTGCGCTCGGCTTCGCGCCAGGGGATCAAGTTGATTCTTGGCATCAGTCGAAGCTCCGTAAAGCCAGCCCGCAGGCCGTCAGCAGCGCCGTCGCATCCTTCTTCACCGCCTGCGCCTTGGCCTTCTGGCTGATCTTCATCTGGCCGAGCGGATCACCACGCTGCGATTCGATGCCGACCCGGCTCTGGATCATTTCGGCCGCGCCGGGAATATTGGCACAGCCGCCGCAGATCACGATCTGCTCGGGCTGCTCACGGCCGGCGCCGGAGGCAAGGAAGAACTGCAGCGAGCGGCTCACCTGCTGGCACATGTCGTCGATGAAGGGACCGAGCACTTCGGTTTCGTAGTTGCCGGGCAGTCCCCCTTCCTTCTTGGCGCGACCGGCTTCTTCCATGCTCAGACCGTAAGTGCGCATCACTTCTTCGGTGAGCTGCTGGCCGCCGAAGGAGAAGTCGCGCGTGTAGATGACTTTCAGGTCGCGCAGCACGCTGAAGGTGGTGCTGCTGGCACCGAAGTCGACCACCGCGATGACGCGGCCGAGGCCGCCGTCAGGCATCTGATGAGTCAGCAACCGGCAGGCGTTTTCCAGTGCAAACGCTTCGACGTCGACGATGCGCGCCGTCAAGCCCGCCGCGGCACAAGCAGCGACGCGCTGCTCCACGTTCTCGCTACGCGTGGCCACCAGCAACACGTCGAGCATCTCCGGATCTTTCTCGGACGGACCGATCACCTCGTAATCGAAGCTCACTTCCTCCATGGGGAAGGGGATGTACTGGTCGGCCTGCATCTCGACCTGGCCCTCGAGCTCGTTCTCGCTCAAGGTGCGGGGCATCTGGATGACCTTGGTGATGGCCGCGTCACCGCTGATGGCGACGGCCGCTTCCTTGGCGCGGGCGCCGGAACGCTTGACCGCCCGCTTGATGGCGTCGCCAACCGCATTGGCATCCACGATGGCCTTTTCGTTGATCGAGTTCGGCGGCGTGGCCTCGGCGGCGTACGACTCGACGCGGTATTGGCCACCGCTCATGGACAACTCGATCAGCTTGACCGAGGAAGTCGTGATGTCGAGTCCGAGTAGCGGTCGGGCCTTGGCTGTGAAAAGCACGCTATTTCCCTTTATCCATCAGATACTTAGGGTATGATCTGAGATCGGACACGAAACACGGGCGGCAAATATATACAGGCGTGAGTTAAGTTGAATGTGAGGGCCCTCACGAAATACCATCGAGACGAACTGCGCCGATTCAGCGAGTTTTTGCCTTAATGCCTGCCCGAGCCCGGGTCGCCCGCAGTGCCGAACCTGCCACTTACCCCGGCGATACAAGGACTTAAAGCAGGCAGGAGCAGGCCGGTGCCGGTGTTTCGGGCGGCGTGGAACGATGGTGAAGCCCGTTGGCCGGATTCCCCTAAGTTCTTCCCCCGGCGACCCCGCTGTCTTAAGTTCAACCCTTGGAGCCGAATGCGTACCGGCGTGCTGTGCACCCTTTGAATTTTTCGCCAGTTTGATTGATTTTCGCGGCTACTATTGCACACACGAGTTTTTTAAAGCAAGGACTTAGGTTCACTTCTTGTGATGCGACGTTATCTCCCGACCCCGCTTTGCCTGCTGCTGGCCGCAGTGTTGATCTCGGCCGGCGGGCTCGCCCTGGCGCTGGGCGGCGCCTATCAATACCTGCGACCCTCGCTGCCCGATGTCGCCGCCATCAGGGACATTCGCCTGCAGGTCCCGCTGCGGGTCTTCAGCCGCGACGGCAAGCTGATCGCGCAGTTCGGCGAGCAGCGCCGTATCCCCTTGCCGTTCGAAGCCATCCCCAAGCAACTGATCAACGCGGTGCTGGCGGCCGAGGACGACCGCTTCTTCCAACATAGCGGCGTGGACTATCCGGGGCTGCTGCGCGCCGTGGCGCGGCATCTGCTGTCGGGCGAGAAAAGCGAAGGCGGCAGCACCATCACCATGCAGCTCACGCGCGGCATTTTCCTGAGCCCCGAGAAAAGCTACCGGCGCAAGCTGCTGGAGATCTTTCTCACGCTGCGCATCGAGCAGCAGTTCAGCAAGCAGGAAATCCTGACGCTGTACATGAACAAGATGTTCCTGGGGCAGCGCGCTTACGGCGTGGGCGCGGCTTCCGAGGTCTATTTCGGCAGGCCGCTGGATCAGCTGACGCTGCCGGAGATTGCGCTGATCGCCGGCACTTTCCGCCTGCCCTCCCGCGACAACCCGGTGGCGAATCCCGATCTGGCCAAGCATCGCCGCAGCTACGTGCTGCGGCGGATGCGCGAAAAGAATTACATCACGGCGCAAGAGCACGACGCGGCAGTAGCCGCGCCCGTGGAATCGCGACTGCACGGACCGGCAATCGAAGTCGACGCGCCGTATATCGCCGAGATGGTGCGCGCGGATCTATACAATCGGCTCGGGACCGACGCGTACACGGCCGGCTATGAAGTCGTCACCAGCATCGACAGTCGCCTGCAAGCCGCGGCGGTGCGTG
>JBDHQY010000140.1:0-6489 GCA_039807315.1 Steroidobacter sp.
TGGCGCGGGCGCTGGCGCTCGATCCGGCGCTGCTGTTCCTGGATGAGCCCACCGCCGGCCTGGATCCCATCTCCGCGGCGGAGTTCGACGAGCTGGTGCTCTATCTGAAACGCAGCCTCGATCTCACGGTGGTCATGATCACGCACGATCTGGACACCCTGATCGCCACCTGCGACCGGGTGGCGGTGCTGGTTGACAGGAGAATCGTGGTCGATACGCTCGACGGCATCATGAGCAACCCCCATCCGTGGATA
Source organism: Steroidobacter sp. (assembly GCA_039807315.1). Lineage (GTDB taxonomy): Bacteria > Pseudomonadota > Gammaproteobacteria > Steroidobacterales > Steroidobacteraceae > Steroidobacter. The sequence continues at coordinate 255 of JBDHQY010000140.1, forward strand.
CGGCAGTACTTCCACGGTCCGCGCGCCCGGGCCGCGCAGGGCCAGAAGGCTTGATCGCATGGAACGCGAAGCCAACTACGTCGCCGTCGGTGTCTTCATCCTGCTCGTCATCGCGATGGGCGTGGGTTTCGTGCTCTGGTACACGGATGCCCGGGACGGGCGCAATTACGAGACCTACGAAATCTATTTCGCCGGTAGCGTCAGCGGCCTGGAGCGCGGCGGCCCGGTGCGGTATCTCGGCGTGGACGTGGGTCGCGTGCGGCGCATTTCCATCGATCACGACAATCCGGGTCGGGTCATGGTGGTGGCCGAAATCGACAGGGAGGCTCCCATCTCCTCGGCGACCCGCGCCAGCCTCGGCTTGCAGGGTGTCACCGGGCTGCTCTACATCAATCTGCGCGAAGTGGCCGAGGTCGACAAGCGCGCGGGCCTGGCCAAGGGCGAGCGTTACCCGGTGATCGAATCGGTCGCTTCCGATTTCGACGTTTTCCTCGCCAGCCTGCCCGAGCTGATGGCGCGCGCCAACAGTCTGTTCGACCGGGTCGGCCGCGTGTTGTCCGACAACAATCTCGCAGCGCTGTCGCAAACCATGGCCAGCTTGCGCGAGGCATCGGCAACCTTGCCGGCAACGTCCCGCAATGTTTCCCAGCTGGTCGAGCAGATGCGTGCGACCGTGGTCGAGATCCACGGCGCTGCCGAGAGCCTGCGCGGCATCACCACCGACTCGCGTCCCGAGATACGCGCTGCAGTCGCCAGGCTCGGCGAGGTGGCCGAAAGCCTGGCGCAGGCGTCCTCGCGCATCGACCGCTTCACCAAGCAGAGCGAGACTCAGCTCGGCCACTTCGCCGACAGCGGCCTGTTCGAGCTGGAACGCCTGGTGCGCGAAACCCGTTCGGCAGCGCGTGAGTTCCGCGACCTGTCGCGGAGCCTGAAGGAGAATCCTTCCCAGATCCTTTACGAGCCGCCGGCCAGCGGCGTCGAGATCGAACCATGAGCAAGCCAGGGCTGGATCGTAGCGCCGCTGCCGGTCGCGTGGGCGTCGTCATGTGCGCCGCCTTTGCCGTCGCTTCCTGCGGCGGCTCGCTGTTCGAAAGCGATATTCCGGTGCCGAGCAATTACGTTCTGGCGCCGGCGCCGCCGGCACCGAGTGCAACCGCATCCGCCGCGTCCGCGGTCGATCTTGCGATCGGTCGTCCGGATGTCGCGCCGGGGCTGGATACCTCGCGCATTGCCGTTCTGCGTGGTCGCGAGCTCGGCTATTTCCGTGCCGTGCAGTGGGGCGGCAGCGTCACCGAAACCGTGCAGGCGTTGCTCGTGAACACGCTGCAGGACCAGAAGCTGTTTCGCAGCGTCACTGCCGAACAGACGCGCGTTTCGGGCGCCTATCTGCTGGATCCCGAAGTGCGTGACTTCCAGGCCGAATACATCGACGGCAAGGCCGCACCCGACGTCCGGGTCACCATCGTCGGCCGCGTGATCCGCATCGGCGATCGCCGGCTGGTCGATACGATCTCCGCCACCTCGGTGCAGCCGGCCGCGGAAAATCGCATGACGGCGGTCGCAGCCGCGTTCGAAGCCGCTTCGCAGCGGGTCGCCCTCGAGCTGGCGGGCAATGCCGCCCGCATCGTCGCCAACGACGCCGCCGCGACCGCCGCCAACAAATAGCGATTCGCAGCCAGATGATCGCGGCTTTCCGCCGGCGGATCGCCGCCTTTGTCCTGGTCGCCTGCATCTGCGCGCCGGTATTTGCCGACGGCTTCGAGGCAACGGTTACCCGGGTGTTCGACGGCGACAGCTTCCTGGTGCGCCCGGCCAGGGGCAAGGACATCGATGTGCGGCTCGCCGATATCGATGCGCCGGAGAAGCGGCAGCCGTACGGCAACGAGGCGCGCGCCGCGCTGAAACGACTGATCGAGGGGCGACGCGTCTACGTGGACGTCATCGAGACGGATCAGTACCGGCGCAAGGTGGCGCACGTCTATCGCTTGCCGGACCGGCTCGATGTCCGGCGCGCCCTGGTTCACGACGGTCATGTCTGGGTGTGGCGCAAGTACGCACGCGATCGGCAGCTGTTCGCATTGGAAGACGCGGCGCGAGCTGCGCACGTCGGTCTCTGGGCGCTACGCGAGTCGGAACGGATGCCGCCCTGGCAATTCCGCTACCTGGAGCGGCAGCGGAAGAATGGCGCTGGTGCGAGTCGCGATAACTAAGGAAGGTCCGATTTACTCGTTCTGGGTCATTCCCGCACGAGCGGGAATCCATCGAATCAGCAGGATGGACTCCCGCCTTGCGCGGCAGTGACGAGTAGATCAGAGCGGCCCCTGATGACAATTCAGAACGTGCTCAGACCGGTCGCTTCCATCAGTCGATAGCGCCAGTATCGGCCGCGATCCGTGTCCCGGTATGCGCCGAAGGGCGCCGTGTACTCGGTGCCCGGTGCGCCTTCGTTGTGCCACAGGCGATCGAAGTATCCGACCAGCTGGCCCGCCAGCGACGAGCCCAGCGCCGCCTCGAGCGCAATGTTCGCCTCCAGGTTGTAATTGCCGAGATTGCGGCGGGTCAGGTTGGCCGAACCCAGCGATGCGATGAGTCGCTCACCGCGAGTGATGAGGGCCAGCTTGGTGTGGAATTGCTCGCCATGCGTGCGGTACCAGCGCACCTGGATCCGCTCCGCACTCTGCGTGACCAGCTCATTCGCCACGGGTCGGTTCGGTACGCCGTCCTTCTGCCTGCCGAACGCGTCGCGATTCGGATCGAGAATGATCCGGATGGCGACGCCGCGGCCGGTGGCTTGCAGCAGGGCATCGATCACCTTGCGGTCGGATAGATAGAAGGTCGCGATGCGGATGACATCGTCATTGCGCGTCGTTGCGATCGCCGCCAGCAGGTGATCGCGGATCGCCTGCTCGGTGACGAACGACAGCAATACGGCGCTCTGCGCCGGCGGGCTGGCTTGCGGCGAGGTCGCAAGAATGTGGTCGCGCCAGCCCGAGAAGGCCGCGATCCCCAGCTCGCTGTCGACGATCCGCTGCGCCGGCTCGCCGGAAAAAAGTAGCGCCACGTTCGAATGCGCGCTGCTGGCATCGTGCGGATTAGCCGAGGCGACCAATGCCGTCAGACGGCCGTCGGCGCGATCCGCCACGATCAGCTTGCGGTGATTGGCCTTGAAGTTGAGCAGCGCCAGCCAGCTGCGCAGACTGATGTGCGCCGGCTCGGTATCGAAGGGATTCGGCAGCGCTCCGCCGCCGGCGCCGCTGCCCCACCACTGGCCGAACATGCGCCACAACGACGAGTACAGCGGATTCGAATCCCGCAGCCGCTGCAGATCGGTGATGACCACCTGGATGCCTGCGGCCCGCAGCTGCGCCAGCAGCGGCGACTGCGAACTGCCGTAGATGTCGTTGATCGGATCGGTGATCAGCAGGATGGCGAGGCCGGGTTTGGCCTGCTTGCGCGCGATCAAGCGGTCGGCCAGCTGCCGGCTCAGGGGGCGATGCGGCGAGTTTGCCGCGCCCATCAGATCGTTGAACAGAAAGAAGTCGGCGACGATGAAGCGCTCGGCCTGGTCGACGATGCCGAATACCGCATCGAAGATCTGCTGCTCGTGCACCGTTCCCTGCGGACCGCTGTAGGTGAGATCGGCCAGGAAGCGGACATCCGCAGCGTCGATCGCCGCTGGCGGCGTGCGCACGTCCGTGCCCGGTGGCATCGGCCGGGTGACGTTCCAGGCTCCGACGCAGGCCCAGAGCAATATCGCTCCCCAGAAGATCCACCGCTTGCGCAGGCGCGGGCGGACAGTGCTCCTCACGAAGTTGTTTTCAGTCATGCGCGCGCATTGTACGCATGCGATTCTGGGAGGCACCCAAGCGACGACGGGTTGTTGCATATCCGGCCGCCGCTCGCAGCATGAGTGGCGATGCGATGGGCGGATCCGCGGAGTAGAGTCGGTCGACCAAGCGGCTGCCGTGGAGGGATGAGGACATGATCGATCACACCGGTGTCAGCGTCAGCGATTTTGCCAGGAGCAAGGCGTTCTATGCGCGTGCCCTGGCGCCCATCGGCTATCAGCTGGTGATGGAAGTGTCGGCCGGAATGACCGGAGGTTACGAAGGCGCGGGATTTGGCGTGCCGCCCAAGCCCGATTTCTGGATAGGCAGCGGCAAGCCCAACGTACCGCCGCTGCATGTGGCGTTTCGGGCCGAGCGGCGCGCGCTGGTGGATGCGTTCTACGAAGCGGCCATCGCCGCCGGCGGACGCGACAACGGCGCCCCCGGTCTGCGGCCGCACTATCATCCGGACTACTACGGCGCCTTCGTGCTCGATCCCGACGGTCACAACATCGAAGTCGTCTGTCATGCGGCGGAGCAGCTGCCGCCAGGATAGGCAGCGTCACTCAGCGGCATCGTCGCGGGCTGTTGCGCCCGTGGTGGCGGCCGGCGTACCTTGCGCGCAACGCACCGACATAGGGAGAACAATGTGAAGATCGATATTGGCATCAGCGAGAAGGACCGCACCAAGGTCGCGAATGGCCTGTCGCGGCTGCTGGCCGACAGCTACACGCTGTACCTGAAGACGCACCAGTTCCACTGGAATGTCACTGGACCGATGTTCCAGACGCTGCACCTGATGTTCGAGACCCAGTACAACGAGCTGGCGCTGGCGGTCGATGCCATCGCCGAGCGTATCCGCGCCCTGGGATTCCCCGCGCCGGGCAGCTATGCCGAGTTCGGCAAGCTGTCCTCGATCAAGGAAACCGTCGGCGTGCCCAAGGCCGAAGACATGATTCGGCTGCTGGTCGATGGCCAGGAGGCGGTGGTGCGCACGGCGCGCTCGGTGTTCCCGATTGCCGAAAAGGCCGGCGACGAGCGCACCGCCGATCTGCTCACCCAGCGGATCCAGCTGCACGAGAAGACGGCCTGGATGCTGCGCAGCCTGCTCGAGAAGTGAATGCATGGCTTCCGCTCCCGTTGCCGGGGGCGGAAGTCCACTGCGACGGCACATTGGATCATCGCCGGATGCAATCTGCCGCTTGTGCCATCAGTCGCCTCGCCCCCGTCGCGCGGCTCGCTTGAGAATGATTTCGCTCGCTGCTGTTTGCGGCCGCGCACGCTTCGTTGATCGTGCCCTGCGAAAGGCGAAGCGCGGCGTGTGCCGTCCTCATTGCCCTTTCGGTCTGCCGAACACCTGCGACCAGTAGATGCCGGCCCGGTTTCCGGGCTCGGAGGCGTAGGCGATGCCCATCTGCGTGAATTGGGCGCTCATGAGATTGGCGCAATGCCCAGGGCTTTCCAGCCAGCCGCCGACCACCGCATCGGCGGTGGTCGCACCGGTGGCGATGTTCTCGGCGATATGGCGCCATGGGTAGCCCGCCTGCGCGGCGCGCTGCCCCGGGGTGCTGCCGTCCGAGCCCTCATGCTCGAGGAAGTCGTGCGTCGCCATGTCTTTGGCGTGAGCCGCGGCAGCGTGTGTCAACGTGGCTGAAAGCGTCAGCGCCGGTGCGGCTTCGAACGACGTCTTGCCACACTTGCGCGGTTTCGACCTCGCCTCGTTGACCAGCGTCAGTACGCGCGCGCTGATCGGCTGCGCATCGCTTGGCGCAGGAATGATCACCGGGTTGGCGACCACGATGCGAACATGCCGCGGGCCGCGCAACAGGCCGATTGCCGTGTAGGCAGGATTGAGCATGGTCTCGCAGTAGTTGTTGGCGAGCACCCGGAGGATGGCGGCATCGCTGAGGGTGCCTTCCAGATGGATCGAGGCGGAATCGAGGGCGCGGTAGTTCGTCTTCTTCAAGGCGTCGCTCAGGCTGCCGCCGTGCGACCATTGGCGGGCCACGGCATCCAGCTCGCGGCTGGGCTCGAGACTCAGGGCGATGCCGGCGCGCCCATCGCACCCTTGTTTACGCAGTTGGTTGATATCGGCCGCCAGGTCCGCACGGGCGGTCGCGCAGAGCACCGAGCACAGGATCGCAAGGCAGCCGGCGATGAAGATTCTCACGATAGTTTGTGCAGCGCGGAGCGGAGGGATCGCTCGCCATCGCCGTAATCCTCCCAGACAGTGCTGTTGGCGATCAATGCTGGCGTGCTGCGCAAGGTGTAGCGCGCTGGGTCGGGCCCGGATTTGACCTGGTTCCACTCCAGCGGCATCGGGACCGGTGCGCCGTCACGCGTTCGCGGGGACAGCGGCGCAACGGCGGTGGCCATACGGTCGTTGCGCAGATAGTCGAGAAAGATCC
>JBDHQY010000141.1:0-6467 GCA_039807315.1 Steroidobacter sp.
GCATGCAGTACGACCTGTTCCATGCGTACACGGTCGATGCGCACACGCTGTTCGTGGTCAGCAACCTGCGGCGGCTGGCCATGCCCAAGTACGACCACGAATTTCCGACGCTGTCGCGCATCATGCAATCGCTGCCCAAGCCGGAGCTCGCCTATCTGGCGGCGATCTTCCACGACATCGCCAAGGGTCGCGGCGGCGATCATTCCGAGCTGGGCTCGGTCGACGCCGAGGCGTTCTGCCTGGAGCAGGGCTTGTCGCGCTACGACGCCCGCCTGGTGGCATGGCTGGTGCGCAATCACCTGATCCTGTCGGTGACGGCGCAGAAGAAGGACATCGCCGATCCTGCGGTGCTGCACGAATTCGCGCAGCTGGTGGGCGACCAGACCCATCTGGACTACCTGTACATGCTGACCGTGGCCGACGTGCGCAGCACCAATCCGAAGCTGTGGAACAACTGGAAGGCCTCGCTGTTCGCCGAGTTCTACGAGCGCATCAAGCAGACGCTGCGGCGCGGGCTGGAAAGTCCGATCGACAAGGACGAGCTCATCGCGGAAACCCAGACGCGCGCCCGCGAGCTGTTGAATCGTGCCGGGATGCACGAAGCCAAGGTGATGCAGATCTGGAATCGCTTCACCGACACCTATTTCATGCGCCATACCGCCAGCGAAATCGCCTGGCACACGCAGCTGTTGGCCGAGCACGAAGGCAGCGAAGCCGGTTCGCTGGTATCGATGCAGCAGCAGCCCGGCCGCGGCGGCAACGCGGTCACGACGTATACACCGCGATCACGACGCAGCTTCGCGCGCACCACTGCCGTACTCGATCAGCTCGGCCTGAACATCGTCGACGCACGCATCACGCCGACCGTCGACGGCTTCAGCCTCGACGTCTATCACGTGCTCGAAGACACTGGCGCGGAGATCACCGATCCGCTGCGCATCCGCGACATCGAACGGCATCTCGCTCATGCCCTGGCACGTGCGGATGACGCCGCCGTCACCGTGACCCGGCGCGCGCCGCGCCAGGTACGGATGTTCACGACGCCGACCCAGATCGCCTTCGTCGACGATCCGCTCAACCAGCGCACCATCATCGAGCTGATCGCCGGCGACCGGCCCGGCCTGCTGTCGCAGGTGGCGAAGGTGTTCATGAGCGAGGGCGCGGACATCCACACCGCCAAGATCATGACCGTCGGCGAACGCGCCGAGGACGTGTTCTACGTAAGCGACGAAAACGAAAGCCCGCTGAGCGCGCCGGCGCGCGAGCAGCTTGCAGCCCGACTGACCGAAACCCTCGATCGCCGCCAGTAGCTCCATCGCATCCATGAATCCTTCCCTGTCGCGGCTGCAGCCGTATCCGTTCGAACGTCTCCGCAGCCTGTTCGCCGGCGCCCAGCCGCCCGGCGGCATGGCGCACATTTCCATGTCGATCGGCGAGCCGCGGCACACGCCGCCGCAGTTCGTCCTGGATGCGCTCACCGCCAACCTGAACACCTTGAGCAGCTATCCCGCGACGCTCGGCTTGCCGCAGTTCCGCAGCGCCGTCGCCGGCTGGCTGACACGTCGCTTCGACTTGCCGCAGAACGCGGTGAATCCGGAGACGATGGTGCTGCCGGTGAACGGCACGCGCGAAGCCTTGTTCGCCTTCGCGCAGGCGGTCACGGACCGCGCGAAAGATCCGCTGATGGTCATGCCCAATCCGTTCTATCAGATCTACGAGGGCGCGGCGTTGCTGGCCGGCGCCGAGCCTTGGTTCATGGGCAGCGATCGCAGCAACGAATATCTGCCGGACCTGGACGGCGTGCCGGCCGAGGTCTGGCGGCGTTGCCAGCTGCTGTTCCTGTGCTCGCCCGGCAACCCGACCGGCGCCGTGGCCAGCATCGCCTATCTGCGCCGCGCGCTGGAGCTGGCCGAGCAGTACGATTTCGTCGTGGCCTCGGACGAGTGCTACAGCGAAATCTACGCCGACGAAGCCTATCCGCCGCCGGGACTGCTGCAGGCAGCGCTGGCGGCCGGCCATTCCGGCTTCGAGCGCTGCGTGGTCTTCCACAGCCTGTCGAAGCGTTCCAGCGTCCCGGGCCTGCGCTCGGGGTTCGTCGCCGGCGATGCCTCGATCCTCAAGCCGTTCCTGCTGTACCGGACGTATCACGGCTGCGCGATGCCATTGCATACGCAGCTGGCCAGCGTTCCGGCATGGAACGACGATGCGCACGTGGTCGCCAATCGGGAGCTGTACCGGCAGAAATTCGCACAGGTGTTACCCATACTGCGCGGAGTACTGGACGTTGCCGCGCCAGAAGCCAGCTTCTATCTCTGGCCACGCGTCGATGACGACGAGCGCTTTGCGCGCGAGCTGTTCGAGCGCAAGCACGTCACGGTACTGCCCGGCAGTTATATCGCGCGCGAATCGGCGAACGGCAATCCGGGCCGAGGACGTGTGCGGATATCGCTGGTGGCAAATGTGCCCGAGTGCGTCGAGGCGGCGCAGCGCATCCGCGACTATCTCGTGGGGCGATGAGCAAGCCCGAACTGCACGACGCGGAGCGAATACGCCGGCAATTGCAGCAACTCTTGGCGGGCGACCATTGCCGCGGGAATCTGCCGCTGCGTATGGATTCCACCCCCGATCAAGCCGAGAGCGGGCCGTGCACGGAATGACGAACAGGCGGCCTCACTATTGCCTTGCGCCGCGATGCACGGGAAGGATGAAAGTGACGGGCGGGAGCAGCTAGACTGCCCGCCTCCTTCAACTCCCATGCATCTCGCCTCATGACTGCCAACCTCGCTTCCCTGATCGATTCCGCGTTCGAACGCCGCAGCGAATTCTCCGCGGCCAATGCTCCCGCCGACGTTCGCGATGCGGTCGAGCAAGCTCTGATCCTGCTGGACAGCGGCAAGGCGCGCGTGGCGGAGAAACGCAACGGCACCTGGCAGGTGAACGAGTGGCTGAAGAAAGCCGTGCTGTTGTCGTTCCGCCTGAACGACAACCGGCCGATGCAGGCCGGCTTCACCCAGTTCTTCGACAAGGTGCCGATGAAGTACGCGGACTACGACGAAGCCCGCTTCCGCAGCGAAGGCGTGCGGGTCGTACCGCCGGCCATGGTGCGTCGTGGCGCCTACATCGCACCGAACGCGGTGCTGATGCCTTCGTACATCAATGTCGGCGCCTATGTCGGCGAAGGCACCATGGTCGACACCTGGGCCACGGTCGGCTCCTGCGCCCAGATCGGCCGCAACGTCCATCTCTCCGGCGGCGCCGGCATCGGCGGAGTGCTCGAGCCGCTGCAGGCCAGTCCGACCATCATCGAGGACGGCTGCTTCATCGGCGCCCGTTCCGAAGTGGTCGAGGGCGTGATCGTCGAAGCCGGCGCGGTGCTGTCGATGGGCGTGTTCCTCGGCGCCAGCACGCCGATCTACGACCGCGAACGCGACGAGGTCACCTATGGGCGCATACCCGCGGGCGCAGTGGTGGTTTCGGGCTCGCTGCCCCGCACCGGCAAGTACAATCTGTACTGCGCGGTGATCGTGAAACGCGTCGATGCCCAGACGCGCGCCAAGGTGAGCATCAACGAGCTGCTGCGGGACTGAGACCGGCTGCAGCTTTCGTCGCCCACGGCGGCGGGCCGCCATCGGGCTCGCGGCCGCAGTCAGGCCGGCGCGTCCCTGCGATGCCGCATGTCCTCGCCGCTGGCCACGAACATCACCTGCTCGGCGATGTTCTTGGCGTGGTCGCCGATACGCTCCAGACCCTTGAGGGCGAACACGGTGTCGATGGTGGCGCCGAAGAATCTTTGATCCTGCATCGCCAGGGTCAGCAGCTGACGCAGTGCCGCGGCAAACTCGGCATCCAATTCCGAATCACGGCTGGCCACTCCGCGAGCCAGTTCGGGGTCCGCCTCGTCCAGGGCACGCACCGCCTCGCGCAACATGCTCGTGGTGAGCTCGGCCATATGGCGCAGATACCGCGCCACCGCCCTTACGGGCCCTTGTGGCTCGCCCTGCGCGAGCCGGCCGGCGAAGCGGGCGATCTTCTTGGCTTCGTCCCCTACCCGCTCCAGCTCCACGGTGATGCGCGAGACGGCCTTGGCCATTCGCAGATCGCTGGCCATCGGCTGATGCAGAGCGATGACGTGAAACGCTTCGCGGTCGACGGTGCGCTCGAACTCGTTGATGCGTGACTCGCGCGAAAGCACCATTTGCGCCAATGCGTCATCGCCTTCCAGCAGCGCGCGGATCGCCGTCGAAACCTGGTCTATGGCCAGCCCGCCCATGGCCACCACCTGCAGCCGCAGCTCGCCGAGCGCGGCGTCAAAGGCTTTGGCGGTATGCCCTTCGAGGGGGTCGGTGCTGATCATTAGGAGTCGTCCGCAGGACCGTCCCTGTAGCCTCGGTCAATCCGACCTCCAAGGTCGGGAGCTGCGCGGTCCGGGCGCAAGTCGGGACGCCCCCGGTTCGCTCGTCACTTCCGCGTACGCGGGAGTCCATCGGATGGATTCCCGCCTGTGCGGGAATGACGAAAGATTGAGCATCCCGGACCTTCCTTAAGCGAGCCGGCGCTCTTCGGGCGGGCCCGCAAAGGCACCCGGCTCAGCCGTAACGTCCCGTGATGTAGTCTTCCGTGGCCTTCTTGCTCGGATTGGTGAAGATCTTGGCGGCCTCGTCGAACTCGATCAGCTCGCCCAGATACATGAAGGCGGTGTAATCCGAGACGCGCGCCGCCTGCTGCATGTTGTGAGTCACGATCAGCACCGTGACCTGATCGCGCAGCGTCGAAATCAGCTCTTCGATCTTGGCGGTGGCGATCGGGTCCAGCGCCGAGGTCGGCTCGTCGAACAGCAGGATTTCCGGCGTCGTCGCCAGCGCGCGCGCGATACACAAACGCTGCATCTGGCCACCCGACAGCGCCAGCGCGGAATCCGCCAGACGATCCTTCACCTCGTCCCACAACGCCGAGCCACGCAGCGCCTTCTCCACTTCCTCCGCCAGCGTGGCGCGATTGCGCACGCCGCGCAGCCGCAGGCCATAGGCCACGTTCTCGAAAATGGATTTCGGGAACGGATTCGGCCTCTGGAACACCATGCCGATGCGCATGCGCACCTCGATGGGATCCACGCCCGAACCGACCAGGTTCAGGTTGTCCGGATGCAGCGTGATGCTGCCCTCGTAGCGGGTATCCGGCTGCAGATCGTGCATGCGGTTGAAGCAGCGCAGGAAGGTGCTCTTGCCGCAGCCCGACGGACCGATCAGCGCCGTCACCTGCTTGTCGGCGATCGGAATGGTGAGATTCTTCAGCGCGCGATGCTGGCCGTAATAGAAATTGAGATTGTCGACGGCCGCCTTGACGCTGAGCGCGCGCGCCTTGCGGGTGTCGTCCACCGTGACCGAGATTTTCGGCATCCCCGCTTTGGCGCCCGGCATGGCACGCCCTGAGGACTCGTTCGTCAAGGCAGTCTCCTGTACGGATTTTGCGGTTCCGACAAGGTCGGCCGCGGCAGCGGGTTCGCTCGACGTATGCATCAATTGTGTCCTCTCGCTGCGCCTTACCAGTTGATCTTCTTGCGGAAGCGGTAGCGGATCCAGATGGCGATGCCGTTCATCACCAGTGTCATGGCCAGCAGGATGGCGCCGGCGGCGGCGGCATTGGCCTGGAACGCCTGGTCCGGACGCGACACCCAGTTGAACATCTGGATCGGCATGACGGTGAACGGATCGTGCAGCCATTTGAACGAGATGAAGGGGAACTCGCTGCTAATGGGCGACTGCGGCAGAAACGCGATGAAGCTGAGCGCGCCGATGGTGATGATGGGCGCGGTCTCGCCGATGGCGCGCGACAGGCCGAGAATCATGCCGGTCAGCACCCCACCGGTCGAATACGGCAGCACGTGATCCTTGGTCACTTCCCAGCGCGTCGCGCCCAGGCCGTAGGCCGCCTCGCGGATCGAATTCGGCACCGAGCGGATCGCCTCGCGCGTGGCCACGATCACGATCGGCAGGATCAGCAGCGCCAGCGTCAGGCCGGCCGCGGCGATGCTCTGCCCCAGGTCGAACTGGTAGACGAACAGGCCGAGCGCCAGCAGGCCGTAGACGATGGACGGCACCCCCGCCAGGTTGGTGACGTTGATCTCGATGATGGCCGTGAACCAGTTCTTCGGCGCGTACTCTTCGAGATAGATGGCGGCGGCGACGCCGACCGGCACGGCGCACACGGCCGTCACCAGCATCACCAGCGAAGTGCCGACCCACGCCGCCAGGATGCCGGCGCGCTCGGCATTGCGCGAGGCGAAGTGGGTGAAGAAGTCCAGGCTGAAGCGCGGCGCGCCGTCACGCACCAGGTCGATGAACAGCACGGCCAGAACCATCAGGCACGCCAGCATGACGATCAAGCCGACGATCACGAACAGCTGGTCGAGCGTCTTGCGACGCGACAGTCCGGCGCGCAGCGCATCGACGTTGCGGTAGGACGCAGTG
>JBDHQY010000142.1:0-6460 GCA_039807315.1 Steroidobacter sp.
GGCCGCCGAGCGTGCGGTGCCGGTGCTCTACTATCTGGCCGGCCTGACCTGCACCGAAGAAACCTTCATGATCAAGGCCGGCGCGCAGCGCCTCGCCGCCGAGCTGGGCCTGGCGCTGGTGGCGCCGGATACCAGTCCGCGCAAGGCGAGAATCCCAGGGGATGACGCCAACTGGGATTTCGGTCTCGGCGCCGGCTTCTACGTCGACGCCACCGAGGCGCCTTGGTCGCAGCACTACCGCATGTACAGCTATGTGACGCGCGAGCTGCCACAGCTGGTCTCGTCGCTTGCCAATGTGCGCCTGGATCGTCAGGGCATCTTCGGCCACTCCATGGGCGGACACGGCGCCTTGATCTGCGCGTTGCGCAATCCGCAGCAGTACCGCTCCGTCTCGGCGTTCGCACCGATTGCCGCACCTATGCAATGTCCTTGGGGGACGAAGGCGTTCTCCGGCTATCTGGGAGAGGACCGGGTCCGCTGGCAGCAGTACGATGCCAGCGCGCTGGTGGCGGCGCAGCGCCATGCCCACCCCATCCTCATCGATCAGGGCGCGGCCGACAAATTCCTCAGCGAGCAGCTCAAGCCCGAGCTGTTCGAAGCGGCCTGCCGCCAATCGGGTACGCCGCTGCGCCTGCGGCGCCAGGAAGGCTACGACCACGGCTACTACTTCATCGCCACGTTCATGGCCGATCATCTGCGGCATCATGCGGAAGCGCTGCAATGACATTGCAGGCAAGGCCGTCGCGCCTGCCTGGGTGGCTGTGGCTGATTGCCGCGATGTCGGCGGTCGGGCCGGTGTCGATCGACATGTATCTGCCCGGTTTTCCCATGATCGAGCGCGACCTGGGCATGCCGGGCGTGGAACGGACCATGGCGAGCTACCTGGTCGGCATCGCCATCGGCCAGCTGTTCTACGGCCCGATCAGCGATCGCTTCGGCCGCAAGCCGCCGCTGTACTTCGGCTTCGTCCTGTATGCGCTCGGTGCCCTGGGCTGCGCTTTCGCCAGCAGCATGAACATGCTGGTGCTGATGCGGGTGCTGCAGGCGCTGGGCGGTTGCGCCGGCTTCGTGATCGGGCGCGCCATCGTCCGTGATCGTTGCCAGCCGCACGAAGCGGCACGCGCCTTCTCGATCCTGATGCTGATCTTCTCGCTGGGCCCGATCGTCGCGCCGGCATTGGGCGGCTGGGTCATCACCTTGTTCGACTGGCGTGCCACTTTCATCTTCCAATGCCTGCTGGGTATCGTGCTGTTGATCGCGACGCACTTCGCGATGACGGAATCGCGCGATCCCGCCACCGTGGTGCCGCTGGGCTTCGGTCAGGTGGCGCGCAGCTATGTCCGGCTGCTGGGCGATCGGACCCTGGTCGGCTATTCGCTGGTGGGCGGCTTCGGCGTGGCGGCATTGTTCAGCTATGTCACCGGCTCGCCCACGGTCATGACGCAGATCTACGGCCTGACGCCGCAGCAGTTCGGCTGGATGATCGGGTTGAACGGCATCGCTTTCATGTCGGCCAGCCAGCTGAACATGCTGGCGCTGCGCAGGATGGGACCGGGTGAAGCGCTGGCGCGGGCGATCTGGCTGCCCGTAGTGTTCGGCGGCTTGCTGGTGACGCTGGCCTCGTTCTGGGCCGGCCTCCCGCTGTGGCTGATGCTGATCCTGCAGTTCGGTTTCTTCATCAGCGTCGGACGGGTCACGCCCAACGTGACCGCGCTGGCGCTGGCGCCGCACGGCCGTGAGGCCGGCACTGCCTCGGCGTTGATGGGATCGTTGCAGTCGCTGCTGCCGATGTGCGCCGGCTTCGCCGTCGCCATATTCACCGATGGCACCATCCCGACGCTGGCGCTGATCATGACGCTGGCCGTCGTGTGCTCCCTGCTGTGCTATCTGTGGGTCCGATCGCGCGCCTGACGATCGATCCGCTGAGCCTCATTCCGGGGCAGACGCCTGCGTTGGTTCCTGCGTCATCGAGCCTACACGGTGCAACAATCGCAACAGCTGCTGCTGCTCGTCCGTCGTGAGCAGCGCCTGGATTCGCCGTGTATGCAACTGCACGGCGACGCTGATCCGGTCGATCATATGCACGCCCAGCGGTGACAGAAAGATATTCTTGCAGCGCCGATCGTCAGCCCGCGAGCTGCTTTCCACCCAGCCACGGCGCTGCAGATCGCCCACCAGATGGGCAGCCGTCCCCTTGTCGATCATCAAGGCAGCGGCCAGCTGGGCCTGCGCAATGCCGGGATTGGCGCCCAACAGAACCAGTGCGCTGAAGGCCATTGGGCGTACCTGCACATCACCCATGTGCATCATGAAATCACGACGCAGCGCCAGGCCGGCCCGGTGGACGGCGAATACCAGATGCTCCGAGAGCGGGCTCAAATCGACCGTCGCAACCGCGAGGGCCGAGTCGGATGGCTCGCTCATGCTTGCCGCAATGCCGTCATATCCTTCCCTCGCGGCGTGCATTCAACGTGCAATGGAATGTCGCCCCCTTGTCCGGGCTGCTCTCGGCCCATATGCGTCCATTCAGTCTTTCCACCGCCCGCTTCACGATTGTCAGTCCCAGGCCGGTGCCGGTTGCGTCCAGTTCCGGATGCAGCCTCACGAACGGCGCGAAGACCTTTTCGGCATCGTGCATGCCGAAGCCCACGCCATTGTCCGCTACCGACCAAACCAACTCGTCTGCGATCCGGTCGGCACGTACGTGAATACGCACGGGCATGCCGGCGGCGCTAAAGCGGACGGCATTGCTCAATAAATTCCGGAACACCTGCCGCAGCAGCGCGCGATCGGCCTCGATGGTCGGCAAGCGACAGATATCGAAAACGATATTGCGGCCCCGCAGAGAGCCCGCGAGATCCTGCAGTATCTCGCGCATCAAGCCGTCCATGTCGATGGTCTCGATCCGCAACGCTTCCTTGTCGATGGATGACAGCTGCAACAGATCCTGCGCCAACAGCCGCACCTGAGTCGTTGCCGTCACGGCCTTGCCCGGTCGTTCCCGCAGGTCGCCGGCATCAACACCCAACTTCCCATGCGCTTCCTGCGGACCTTCATCCTGCGGCGGCAGCAGCGACAGCAGATATTCGGCTGTCGAGACCAGAAAGGTATTGAATCTTCGGCTCTCCACGTTGAGTTCGGCCGTGCGCTGCTCGACGCGATGCGCCAACTCCGCATTCATGTGCTCCTGTCGATGGTGCGCACGCTTGAGCACCGAGATGTCCTTGCCGAAGGCCACTGCGCCGGTAATCACGTGTCGACGATCCCGGATCGGAGTGAAACAGAAGTCGAACCATTGCGAGGGTTCCTCCTGGCCCGCCGCGAACTCGGTTTCCTCGGCCATGCGCTCGCCCTTGAATACACGGCCCAGCAGATTGGCCAGGCGGCGCCGATGAGCGGGATCGAGGACCGCTTCAAGCGCCGAGCCGCCTACATGCGGTTGCGAGCCGTACGTCGCTCTCATCAGATGCGCATGCGCTGGATTGAAGCGCAGGTAATGGAATTTGCGATCCACCACGTAGATGGGAGCATCTATCCCGCCCAGCAGCGAATTCAGCAGTAGTTCGTGCGCATCGCAGATCTGTGTCCGCGAGGTATCGACCTCGATGCCGACCAGCCTGCGGCCGCAAGCAGCCGTTGCATCCGCCAGTACCGCGCCGCTGCCGAGCATTCTGTGAACGACGCCGGCAGGATCGATCAGGTCGTAGGCAATTGCGTACGGGATGTCGCTGACCATCGCACCATTGATCGCCGCAACGACACCGTCGCGGTCTTCCGGAGCGACCAGACGCAAATAGTCACGCAATGTTGCCGGTGGCGTCGAATCCGCCATCCACGTGGCGAACTGCGGCGACCAATCGATCTCGGCATTCCGGTTATCGCTTTGCCGTTCGTCGACGTTCATGCGCCAGCTGTACGCGCCAATCAGCCGCTGCGCAGTGCTCCACTGTAGGGCTTGTTCGTACATTTGCCGAAGGTTCGTCATGGCGAGCGTCGCATCCTGCAACGTCAGCACGAGATAGGCAGGTATGCCGTTGCGCATCACGCGACTTATGGTGCAGAGCAGCTCACGAGTCTTGCCGGCTGCCGCCGGCCACGAGATGCAGATCTGCTGTTCTTGTCCTTCACGCACGACCGCATCGAGCGCTGCTGCGCTGATTCGCGCGTTGCTGGCGCTGCGAATATTCAGATGCGTGGCGACAGCATCGGATTCGAGATCGAAAAGATCGAGGAAGGAGCGGTTTGCGTATAGCAGGGAACCCGCGAGGCTGGCTACCGCAAGCCCTGCGGCGGACCATGTTGCTGCTAGGAGCGCAGGGTCCTGCGTCGGCAATTCGTCGAGCACGGCTGCTCTCGAGTTCGACGAGGATTCCTAGGCCGGCTCTGGCGCCATGATTCTGTCGGGATTCCTATCCGTGCGGCTGACAATCCGTATGCACATGGCCATCTCCTAAGTTTTCCTTCTCAGTTTTTTTTCTTATTTTTACTACATTGACGACAGCTGGCAATACTTGGCGACGGCAAATACACCATCTACAATATGTATAGTCATATCCGAGCCCTCGCTCTTGCGGATCTACCGCGCAAAGATCGGCTGACGAACGATTCGTGGTTGAAGTCTGCGCCGCTTCCCTGGCTCGCGCAGCGTCCACCCGGTCGGAAGCGATGATGAGTGCGTCGCTTCCGAGTCGAGCCGACATCGAGCAAGCGAACCGAACGCAGCACTCGATTATCTGAGCGGATTCGCATCGATCAGACCGAACCCAACGACTGCCGGACGCAACGAGACCGCAGGCGTAATCCGTCAGCCTTTCGTTTGGTTCTTCCGCACGCACGGCTTCTGAACCGGATCACAGCCATTCCTGTGGCTGCTTCACCAGTAATCGATGGGAGCGCCAACTATTCCCGGGACTCCATCGGCAGCGACCGTGGTTAAGGGTGAAGGCGCTCACAGATCCGGCGCGAGATCACAGAAAGCGCTCAGTCCGCATCCGAGTCCGCCGAGCAACGCTTTTGGAGAGGCGCTGCCAGGTCATCCAGACGGATGTCTGCTGCTCCAATCAGTTTTGCGGTGACCAATCGAGGAGAAGCCTATGAACAAGCTCAGGATGAAACGACAGTGGGTCCTTTTCGTGTATGCAAGCGCGCTGCTGACCGCCGTTCCGGCGGGCGCGAATGTCTCCGGCAGCATGGGTGTGCAGTTGAATCTCGAAAACGGCTGCATTGTCTCCGGGTCCAGCGACCCGTTCGGCGCGACCGAGTTCGGCACCATGGATTTCGGTACCGCGCCGACCTTGTTCGCGGCCGATCTGGAGGCGCAGTCGATGATCAGCGGTAGTGCCGTGCAATTGCAGTGCTCGGCGGGCGCCAGCTTGAACATCCAGGTAGGAGACGGACAGAACGCAGCCGGCGGTGTAAGGCGACTGGCGGACGGCGCCAACTTCGTTCAGTACCGGCTCTACACCCAGGCGGGTGGTAACGGCACCGAATATGTCATCGGCGGTGGCGCGCTCGATCTGTCTGCAGCGGTTCCCGGTGCCGGCGGAACATTCGATCTGCCGATCTACGGGATGATAGCGCCTCAGGCCGGATTGACCGCGGGCAGCTACAGCGACACGGTCAGCATCACGCTGACGTTCTGAAGCTCCTCGAGCGGCCGCAATGACGAAGGTGACGGCGAAGCGTCGCAGCAGCCACGGATGGCTGCGGATCAGCTGTGCAGCAGCAATGCTGCTGCCAGCCATCGCGGCAGCGCAGACAGCTCCCAGCAGCGGTGTGTTGCAGGTAACCGCCCGCATCGAGAGCGGTTGTCGTGTGGTCGGTCAGCTGGCCCAGACTCAAACCCTCGAATTCGGATCGCTCGACTTCGGCTCGCATCCCTCGATCTTCACCGTGCCGCTCTCGGCGAAAAGCCAGGGACCGGCTGGTACGCTGCAGCTCACGTGTATCGGTATCGCGTCTGTCAGTGTATCGGTCGGTACTGGTTTGCATGCGAGCGGCAACCAGCGGTATCTCGCCAGCGGCCCGGATCGGGTGGCCTACGATCTCTATGCGGACGCCGAACTGAGTCTGCCCTTCGACAACGGCACATCACGCTCGATCGCGATCTCGCCGGATGCCTCCGCCGCGACTGTCGACCTGTCCATCTACGGCAGGATACAGCCCGTCTCCGGCGGTCATGCGGCGGGCAGTTATGAAGATCAGGTGCAGATCGTCGTGGCTTGGTGACAAGTCGCGGACCCACATGCAACGGAGCGCCCAATGTCAGCTACCTGGAAGTCGTCGTTCGCCATCTTGATCGTTCTGGCAAGCCTGCTGCTGCCGGTGCCGCAACTGCACGCAGGCACCACCTTGTTGATCTGGCCGATCGATCCGACGATCGAGGCCGGCGAACGCGGCGCCGATCTATGGATCGAGAATGTCGGCAGCGATCCGCTGACCGTACAGATCCGTCTTCTCG
>JBDHQY010000143.1:0-6432 GCA_039807315.1 Steroidobacter sp.
ACCGCACCCAGTTCGAGTTCCTGATCCTCGAAGGCGCGCAGGCCGGTCTGTCGTGGTCCACCATTCTGAACAAGCGCGAGGGCTATCGCGAAGCCTTCGCCGGTTTCGATCCCGAGCGCATCGCCGGCTTCGGCAAGCGCGAGATTGCCAAGCTGCTGAACAATCCGGGCATCGTGCGCAATCGTCTGAAGATCGAGGCGGCGATCGGCAATGCTCGTGCCTACCTCGAATTCCAGGGCAAGCACGACGGTTTCGCCAGGCACCTGTGGAGCTTCGTCGGCGGCAGACCGATCCAGAACGATATCCGCCTGCACGGTCAGGTGCCCGCCACCAGCCCGGAATCCGATGCGCTGAGCAAGGATCTGAAGAAGCGCGGCTTCCGTTTCGTCGGCAGCACCATCGTCTACGCGCACATGCAGGCGACCGGGATGGTGAACGATCATCTGACCGGATGTTTCAGGCACAAGGAAGTCAAGGCGCTGGCGAAGAAGGCATGAATCCAAGCCCGTCAGCGTCGCGACGGGAGACACGCGACGTTTGTGAAACCGCCGCTTTGCTGGCATCGGCGCGGCGGATGCACCGCCAAGCCGTTCGAGCGGCGACATGATGCGGATTGCGGTGCCGGCGGCTGCGTCGCCGGCCGGCACCGCCGCCTCGTTCCTCAGTTGCGCTTCTGCGCGTCGTGCCTCTGGCGACGGATGTCGCGGCTTGCCTGATTCTGTTCGTGGTGCAGGTCTCGCCGCTCCGCGGCCGTGAGCTTGCCATCCGATTTGTAGGCGCGTTCAAGCTGTCTGACATCGCGTTGCTGCTCGACCAGGCTGCGTGTCTCGTGCCGGGTCAGCTCGCCGGACCTGATGCCCTGACCGATGCGATGTGCCTGGCGATGCTGGCGGGCATTCACACCAGGATCGCGGATTCCCGGGTCGGCCTGTGCCACCAGCGAGCCCATCGCCAACGCCAGACCGGTCACCACTGCCAGCGTCTTCTTGCTTCTTTGCGTTTTCATCGAGCCTCCATCCTGGCGGACGAATGTCCGGCCTTCCAGAGCAAGAACGTCCGGGGACGAGGCTGGTTGACGCGGCGGGCAGCCGGGAAATCATATGGAACATGTCAACCTTCAGGCCGGCTCGCGCGTTGCGGACAGTAGTGGATGAATACGCTGGGTTCTTCGCGTGGTGAGCCTCGACACTGTCATTGCTGCCAACCGTTTTGGCCTGGGCGCCCGGCCGGGTGAGCTGGCCGAGATCGGCGCCGACCCGCGCGGTTGGCTGGCGTTGCAGGCTGCAGGCTCACGCCCCGTTCCGGGACCCATTGCAGAGTTGCCGGGTTCTGCCGTGCTGTTCGAAACCCTGCGGCAGGCCCAACGGCAACGCCGGCAATCACCGCGAGACGCGCGGACGGCGGCTCCGTCCGAAAAGATCCGCCAACGACAGGTCGCCAGGTATTTCGACCAGGTGGCCGCACGCTACCGCGTTGCCGTCGAGACACGGGAGTCGTTCCGCGAGCGGCTGGTCGATTTCTGGAGCAATCATTTCGCGGTGTCCGCCGACAAGGCGACGGTGCTGACGCTGGCCGCGACGCTCGAGAACGAAGTCATCCGCCCCAATCTTGCCGGCAGCTTCGCCGATCTGCTGCTTGCCGTCGCAACGCATCCGGCAATGATCCTGTATCTCGACAATCAGGCTTCCATCGGTCCGGGCTCGCCGCTGGCGCGAAGAGCCACACGCAGGCCGCAGAACAACGGTCGAAAGCTAGGCATCAACGAGAACCTGGCGCGCGAGATCCTGGAGCTGCACACACTCGGCGTGAACGGTGGTTACAGCCAGGCAGACGTAACCGCGTTCGCGCAGGTGCTGACAGGTTGGTCCATTGGCGCTGACCAGGGATCTGGTGCCAAGGGTCGACCCGGTGCCTTCGAGTTTCGCGAGCGGGCGCATGAGCCAGGTGCAAAAGTAGTTCTGGGGAAGCGTTATGCCGAAGATGGCGCCGGCCAAGGTCGCGCCGTGCTCAAGGATATCGCCAGGCATTCCGCAACGGCCCAGCACCTCGCTACCAAGCTGGCACGACACTTCATTGCCGACGAGCCGCCGCCAGGCGCGGTCGAGCGGATCGCTCGAGCGTTCCGCGACAGCGAAGGCGATCTGCCGGCAGTCCACAAGGCGCTGATCGAGCTGCCCGAGGCCTGGCGGGCCACGTCGGCGAAATTCAAGACACCGCACGAGTTCGTGGTTTCGGCGTTGCGCGCCGCCGCTTTCGTGCCTGCGAAGGCCCGGCAGCTGGTCGCTTCTTTCCAGGTATTGGGCCAGCGTCCCTACACGCCGGGATCTCCCGCGGGTTGGCCCGACACGGCGGCGCAATGGGATGGTCCGGATGCGCTTTTCAAGCGCATCGAATGGGCTGCGCAGATCGGCGACCGCCTCGGCTCTCGGGTGCGGCCGCTGCAGCTGGCGGAGGACGCGCTTGGGCCATCGTTGAGCGACGCCACCCGTATGGCTGTCGCGCGCGCATCGAGCGCCGCGCAAGGCATCACCCTGCTATTCGCCAGTCCGCAATTCATGAGGCGCTGATGAGCACCCAGCATTCAACCCGACGTGCCTTTCTACAGTCGGCGGCGCTTGCGGGGCTGGCGGCGTGCGCGCCCCGAATGAGCCTCGCTGCCGCCGACACCCGAGCACGTTTCATATTGGTGATCCTGCGAGGCGCACTCGACGGACTGGCAGCGGTCCCGGCTTACGGCGACGGCAATTACGTAAGACAGCGCGGTGCGCTGTCGATCGCCACGCTCGATCACAAGCTCGACGGGCTGTTCGCGCTCAATCCGGCACTGACGAATCTGCATCGCCGCTTCCTGGAACGGCAGCTGGTGGTGTTCCACGCCACGGCCTCGCCTTATCGGGAGCGCTCGCACTTCGATGGTCAGGATGTGCTCGAGCAGGGTGCCACGGCTCCGGCGTCCGTTCACGATGGCTGGCTGAACCGGATGCTGCAGGTGCTGCCCGTCGCGCAACCTCGCGGTACCGAGCAGTTGGCGGTTGCTCTTTCCCAAAACGTGCCGCTGGTGCTGCGCGGCGCTGCGCGAGTGAGCTCGTGGGTGCCGTCGATGCTGCCGAACGTCGAAAGCGACACGCTCGAGCGCATCGCGGACCTGTACTCGAGCGATCCCTACTTCGCAGTGCGCCTGCACACGGCTCTGGCGACCAATAGCGTCGCCGGCGACGCAAGCGGCATGACTTCAGCCGGGCGCGATCCACTGGGCCAGTTCAACGCCATCGCGTCCGCGGCCGGAAGACTTCTGGCACCGGAAGATGGTTTGCGCATTGCCGTCATCGAGGCGCGTGGTTGGGACACTCATGCCAGTCAGGGCGCAGATACCGGCCAGCTGGCCAATCGGCTGCGTGGGCTGGATCTCGGCCTGGAGGCGTTACGCACGGAGTTGGGGGCGACGTGGAATCAGACCGCCGTACTGATCGTGACGGAGTTCGGACGCACGGTCGCCGTAAATGGCACGAGCGGTACCGACCACGGCACGGCAACGTGCGCGTTTCTCGTTGGCGGTGCCGTCAGCGGTGGCAGAGTCATCGCCGATTGGCCCGGATTGGCGGCGTCGAATCTGTATCAGGGCCGCGATCTGCAGCCGACGCTGGACCTGCGCTCGGTGCTCAAGGGGGTCTTGGGTGCGCACCTCGGCATAGCCGAACGCGATCTCGAGGGTTCGGTGTTTCCCGATAGCCGCAGCGCACGCATCCTGGACGGACTCATCGGACAGACCTGACGGCTCAAGTCTGCTTCGACTGCCGTTTGCGTAGCCGCTCCTTGATCTGTTCGCGTTGCTCGGGCGTTGCCTTCTGCCAGCGCTGGCGCAGCTGCTTGCGACGTTCCGGCGACAACTGCTGGAACCGCTGGTAGCTTTCCCGAAGCTGCTGCTGCCGCTCGGGCGGCAGTGCCCGAAATTCTTGGTAGCGCTCGCGAATGCGGGTGCGGCGCTCTGCGGAGAGGCCCTGCCAGCTCTTGAACCGCTCCTGGGCTTTTGCCTGCTCTGCGGGGCTCATCGAGCTCCAGCGATCGGCGCCCTGCACCAGACGCTGCTGTCTCTGCGGCGGCAACTGGCTCCAGCGCGGCTCCAAGGACTTCAGCACCTTCTGTTGCTGCGATGTGAGCTGCGACCACTCCACCGGATCCTTCGCGGCCTCTTGCTCCGCCTGCGCTTGGACGGACATGGCCAGGAGCGCGCATCCCGCCAGCAGCAACACTCGAAACTTCGAATTCATGGCTTGGCTTTCTCCTGCTGCTGCGGTGGCTGCGTCGCGCGTCGCTCATCGTTTTTGCCGTCGGTATCGTCGGTCGCAAACCAGGTCCAGTCGTCGTCGCCGCTGTCGAACTCGGCCAGATATTCCAGGAAGTCCGCATTCGGCGCTGACGATTCCGCGGCGTGGCCGAACGTAGCCAGCAGGCCCAGTGTCACGCTCATGGCGGCGGCTCTCCTCAAGACCGGTCGCTCCGGGTTTCGTCCAGCCAGGCGTAGAACTCGATCTCCTCGATGAGATCCAGGCTGTCATCCTCCAACAGCAACGCCAGGTCGTCGGCGGCAAGCGTGGCTTCGCTCGCGGGGCGCCGCAGCATTGCGCCGGTGAATAGAACGGCTGTCACCGCCAACGCCACCACGGCAGCTCCCGCGGCAGGAAGCCATTTGTGCAATGTCGCCGGTTGCGGCTGCTTCAAGCCGGCAATGGCGGCGTGCCGCCCCTGCGTCAATCGCGAACGAATGTCGGCACTCAGGTTCCTCACGCTCGCTTCGAACAGCGTCCTGGAACGCTGCTCCAGCGCGTTGCGGGGGTGGCTATCGTTATTTGTGCTCACCATGCGTCTCCGAGTCGTTGCCGCAGCGTGTGAACCGCGCGCGAGTAATGGGTTTTGACGCTGCCCTCCGAGCAGCCCATGGCGCTCGCCGTCTGCGCCACATCGAGTCCTTCGAAGTTCCGCAGCATGAAGGCTTCCTGCTGGCGCGGCGGCAGCTCAGCCAGCTGGCGTTCGAGCTCGGCCAGCGCTTGAGTCGCCATGAGCTGGTCCACTACCGCCGGTGCGGCATCGACCGCAGTGTCGGTCTCGACTGTCGCTTCCTCCTCGGAGGCGAAGGCGGGCCACCAGGCGAACAATCGGCCGCGCACCTGGCGTCGACGCTGATAGTCGCGGATACGATTTTGCAGAATGCGATAGAACAAGGGCCGCCACTCCGCAGCAGGCCGGCGTGCATAGTGCCGAACGAGCTGCAGCATGGCGTCCTGGACGCTGTCGAGCGCGTCCTCGTCGTCGCGCAACACAATGCGCGCGATACGGAATGCACGCTGTTCCACACTCGCCAGAAAACGTTCCAGATCGCGGGCATCAACCAGAACCGCACCCTCCTCATCGCCAGCCTGCCCGGACGCCTCGGTGGGTCGGCTCAAGGTATCAACGCGCCGGGCGTCGCGGCGTTGACCGGCAGACAGAAAAATACCGGCACCTGCTCCGATTCACGTCATGCGCGAGTGCGTCGAATTGCCGCACGGGCGGGGCCGTGACTTCGTGCAGTGCCACCGTTCACTCGCCAATCAGCCACTCGATCCGTACGCTACCCGTCTTGTCCGGCGACAGCAGCTGCAGCAATTCGTCCAGCGCTGCGCGCATCGCCACGTCCAGCTGCCACGGCGGATTTGCGATCAGCAGTCCCGAGCCGTTGAGCCCGAACGGCGAGTCGGCAGGGCGTAGGTTCATTTCCAGCAGCAGCAGCTTGCGCAGGCCCGACTGTTGCAACGACGTGAGGAACCGCCGCGATTCCGCCGTCGCCTTGAGCGGATACCAGACGGCGAAGACTCCGTTGGGCCAGCGACCCAGGCCGAACTGGAGCGCGTGTTCGACGGCGGCGAATTCGCCATCGGATTCATACGGCGGATCGATCAGCACCAGGCCGCGGTTCTCTTTCGGCGGCAGGTAAGTCTTGAGCGCTGCATAACCGTCGCCGCAAATGACGGATACTCCACGGCGGCGCGGCAGCGCGCGTTCCAGTGCCCGCGCCTCTTCGGGTTGCTGCTCCACGAGGACCGCCCGGTCCGAATCCCGCAGCTGGCCGATGGCCAGGAGCGGCGAGCCCGGATAGGTCGTGGAACGATCGCCGCCGCTCGCGGAACTTACCGCCTCGAAGTAGCGCCGAAGATCTTCGCTGGCCGGCTGGATGCCGGCCAGCTGCCCGATGCCGCCGCGCCACTCGTTGCCGCGGCTGGCGTCCGCCGAGCGCAGGTCGTAGCGGCCGCGGCCGGCATGGGTGTCGAGATAGAACAAGTTGGTGGGTTTACGCTGCAGGCGCGCCAGCAAGGCCAGCAGCACCACATGCTTGTGGACGTCGGCGAAGTTGCCGGCGTGGAAGGCGTGACGATAATTCATGGAATCTGGAGACCC
>JBDHQY010000144.1:0-6396 GCA_039807315.1 Steroidobacter sp.
GGCGATCTTGTCCAGGCTGGCCTGACCGGCCATGCTGATCGAGATCAGGGCGTTATAGATGCCCCACACCGTGCCGAACAGACCGACGAACGGCGATACCGAGCCGGTGGTGGCCAGAATCGACAGGCCCTTGGCCAGGCGGGTGCTGATGCTCTCGGAGGAGCGGTACAGCGACACGGTGATCCACTCGTGCAGCGGGATCTGATCGGTCAGACGGCCTTCATGATGCTGCGCAGCGCGCAGGCCATCCTCGACCACCATCTTGAACACGTTTTCCTTGCTGAGCTTGGCCGCGCCATCACGCAGATTGCCGGCGGTCCAGAAGCCCTTCTGCACTTCCTGATAATCCTTGCGAACCCGACGCTGGTCCCACAGCTTGGTGAAAATGACGTACCAAGAGGCAAGCGACATCACCAGCAGGATGATCAGCACGCCGAGGGCGACGCTGTCGGCCTGCTTGAGGAAAGCCTCAAAACCAAAAGGATTTTCTACGGATTGGTTGGGGTTCGGAGCCATGGAACGATGTCCTCTACTAGTAAGCTATGAACTTAAGTCGTCGGGTTTCGGTTCTTTAAGAACGCTGCTGTATCGAATATCCGTAATCAGTCCGTGAGTTTGAATGTGACGGCAAACTGCCCCCACATCGGAACGGGCTTACCGTTCTCTGTACCCGGTACGAGACGCCAGGAGCGCTTGACCTCACGTACTGCTGCCTCGTCAAGCTTCGGGAAGCCGCTTGACTGCTTGACGCGCACATCCCCTGCGCGCCCGTTCTCAAGTACGTAAACCTCGAGAATGACCGTGCCGGCCTCGCCTGCGCGGCGGGACGAAGGCGGATATTCGGGCTGCGTCAGCGGCCGCCGCGGGTCCGAGCGCGGGGGCGTGCCTGCGATTTTCGGGGCGGGAGGCGCGGACGGCGGCGGCTGCGCGACGGGCGCCTGACTGGTGGTCTGACGAATCGCCGTGGCCGGGGCGGCCTCCACCGGAATGTCGATCGACACTTCGGGCGGCGGCACGAACGGCGGCGGCGTCTCGATCTTCGGCGGCGGAGGCGGCGGCTTCTCGTCGTTCTTCGGCGCCTCCTCAATGATGCGCGTCTCTACCGGGCCGAGGACCACCTCGACGATGCGATGCGACATGCCGCTCGCCAACGCCCAGAAGAACAGGACGTGCAGCGCCACGATGGACAGGAAAACGAGTCCGCGCCGTGTGAAAAACGAAGAAGATTCTGATGGTGCGTAGGCCATGCTGTGCCGCTCGAGTGTAATCGGGGTCTGAATCAGCCCCGTACTTCTACTAAATGCGTAACCGTGGTCTGGTCGTTCGCTACTGTATGCGTCTTGCCGCACACATCCCCGTCCCCCCGGACCGTACGAGTGAATGTAACGCCAGAAGAAATTCCGTGAACTACGGACTTGACGTTACGGTCCACGCGGACCGTAGAAACGCCGCGCAAGGTATAAAGTTTCTGGATGGAAGGCAAGCACTCCGAGGGAGATTCTACCGGCTGATTTCGTCGCTGCGACATCCAATCCGAACACATTGAATCACGCTGTTCCCGCATTGCAGGCAACGTGACTCGATACGAAATGGAAAATTTTGCCGAAGACGAATTCGTCACGCTCAGCCCCCCCCGCAGTCCCCCATGCGGTGGACCTTACAGTAAACAGCTTCTTGCTTCTATTGTTCCTGACCGCATCGCGTGGCGACGATGCGCCGGTCCGTGGCGGATCGCTGTCGCAGTGCGCCATTTCCCGGAAAATATAGGGCTCGCACCGCTTATGCACTGGCGCGATTGAGCGAGAACTCGATTGGAATGAGCACCAAGGCGCGCCGCGGCAGACCATCTTCTACATAAGGACGGAAGGCTGCGCGAGCCACCGCCTCACGAGCAGCGTGATCCAGGCGTGCGTAGCCGCTGGAGCTCTCCACTTCAATACTGCACGCGACACCGCGCTCATCGATCAGAACACGCAGAACCACGAGACCCTGCTCTCGCAGCTTACGGGACTGAGGGGGATAGCGTGGCGCCGGTTCGCGCACGTACTCCACGCTCGAGACCAGCTTTGGAACGCCGCTGTCGACCTGCTCGGTGCTGACTGCCGCAATCTGCCGCACAGGAACCGAAATTGCGCGCTCGGATGGGGGCAGAACCGGGCTTTCGATCACCGGGGCATCGGGCATTGGCGTAAGAATGTTCGGGGCGACGGTCTTAACCTGCGGTGGCTGCCACTGCGGCCGCGACTGCGGTTGCGCAATGAAATTCACCACGATCGGCGTCTCCAGCACCAGGGGTTCGCGCTTCGGCCCGAGCAGCAGCAGTCCGTAAAGCGTCACCGCGTGCGCCAGCACGATGACTCCTCCCGCGATCAGATGGCGCGACCGGGCGGCGGCGATCACTGCAGTTGGCCTCGAACTCAACAAGATGTGTAGATCATGCACCGATCCTCATCTCGTTGCAAATGAGAACGTTTCTCACTTATAGTCGCATTGACAACAAGGGCAGATCAGCCAGCTCGTCGGTTCTCCACCGCGCCAGCCAATTCTGCGATCACTCACTGGGAGAATCGATTCATGCGCAACACGACCGTGCTGCGGCCAACTCCTTTGGCCGCAGCGATTCTGGCTGCCCTGCACGCCACCACCGCCCAAGTCCAGGCAGCGGAGCAGCAAACCGCCTCGGCTCAGCAACTGCCCAAGATCTCCGTCGGCAGCGACGCCGAGGATTCATACAAGCAGGAAGTACTGTCCTCGCCGAAGTACACCGAGGTGCTGCGCGACACGCCGCAGACTGTCACCGTGGTCACTCGCAAGGTCATGGATGAGCAGAGCCTGATCGGCCTGCGTGATGTGCTCTCGACCTTGCCCGGCATCACCTTCGGTGCCGGCGAAGGCGGTGGCGGCTACGGCGACAGCGTCAACCTACGCGGCTTCACCGCCAGCAGCGACATCACCACCGACGGCGTACGCGACAGCGCGCAGTACACCCGCAGCGACAACTTCAATCTCGAATCGCTGGAGCTGGTCAACGGCGCCAATTCGGTGTACTCCGGCGCCGGCTCGGTGGGCGGCACCATCAATCTGGTCACCAAGACCGCGCGCGCGGGCGACTTCAACCGCTTCGCGGCCAGCGCCGGTACCGACAGCTACGGCCGCTTCACCGGCGACGTGAACAAGCAGCTCGGTCAGAACAGTGCGCTGCGCCTGAACGTAATGGCGCATCGCAACGATGTTCCGGGCCGGGACTACGAGGACGCCAGCCGCTGGGGCTTTGCACCCTCGGTAGTCTTCGGACTGGGGACCGACACGCGCTTCACGCTGAGCTATCTGCACCAGAAGGACGACAACATTCCCTCCTACGGCGTGCCGTATTTCAGGAATGCGTTCAACAACGGAGCGCTGCCGGGCGCCGACAGCGAGAACTACTACGGCTACCACAACTTCGACAAGCAGGAGATCACCAACGACACGGTGACTGCGATCATCGATCACAATTTCAGCGACAGCTTCTCACTGCGCAATCTGACGCGCTGGTCGCAGGTGGACCAGCTCACGCGCGTGACGCCGCCGCAGGGCACTTGGTGTCTCGCCAGCGGCATCAACGTCTCCACGGGCGCTGCCTGCACCACGCCCGGCTTCTTTGCCCAGGGCGGTCCGGCGGGCAATACCCGCGACACCCGCAACACCATTCTCTACAACCAGACCGACGCCACGCTCAACTTCAGCACCGGTGTCGTCGGGCACACGCTGGTGGCGGGGGCGGCGCTGGCCCACGAGACCTTCGACCTGACGACCGGCAACTCGCTGCGCAATCCGGACGGCACCACCGTGGCGTTCGCACCGAAGAGCATCGCGAATCCGGACTCCTATTGGAGCGGCCCGGTCAACTTCATCCGCACCGGCACTACCCACGGCGAGCTGGACAATCGCGCGCTGTACCTGTTCGACACGCTGAAATTCACGCCGCAATGGTGGCTGACGCTGGGCGCGCGCTACGAACACAACGAGGGCAGCACCAGAACCATCTCATACGCAACGCCGGCAGCGGGCGGCGCCATCACCTACAACGCTCCGGGCGAGAACTCGAACGACTTGTTCTCCTACCGCGCCGGCGTGGTGTTCAAACCGGTCGAAACGGCTACCGTCTACCTCTCCTTCGCCAACAGCAAGACGCCCTCCAAGGCATCCGTGAACGGCTCGTGCACAGCCACCCAGACGACCAACAACGCCGGCGCCCCCCAGGGCAACGCCAACTGCAACGCCGACCCGGAGACGGCCGTCAATATCGAGCTGGGCACCAAGTGGGATCTGCTCGATGAGCGGCTGGCGCTGACCGCGGCGATCTTTCGCAACGACCGCCAGAACTACAAGGTGTCGGATCCGGGCAATCCCAACAATCCCACCGGCGAGCAGCAGCTCGACGGCGAGGCACGGGTCGACGGCCTGACCCTCGGCGTAGCCGGCTCGATCACTTCGCAATGGGCGATCTTCGCCAACTACACCTATCTCGACAGCGAAGTGCTGCAGAGCGTGTCCGACTACGTCAAGCTCAGCACCGGCATCGACGCACAGAAGGGCAACTCCTTGACCAACGTGCCGAAGCATGCGGCCAGCCTGTGGACCACCTACAGGCTGGACCGCTGGAGCTTCGGTTACGGCGCGACTTACCAGGGATCGTTCCATCTCAACAACAGCGGCGCTGTGCTCTACCAGACGCCGGGCTACCTGGTTCACCGCGCCATGGTGAGCTACACGTTCAACGAGCATTTCGGCCTGCAGTTGAACGCCAACAACCTCACCGACAAGGAGTACTACGAGCGCATCCGCAACAACGGCTGGGCCACGCCGGGCCAGGGCCGCAATTTCGTCCTGAACCTGACCGGCAGCTTCTAAAGCCGGCCCGGCCGCCGCAACGGCGGCGCAACGAGGGCCCCGTTCCTCACCGGACGGGGCCCTTTCATGTCCCGCGCCGTCATTTACAACCTCGCCGACTTTGCCCGAAACTGCCTCATGATCATTGCCATCCCCAGCGTCCTGACACCGGCCCAGGTCGCCGAAGCCCGCCGCCAACTCGATAGCGCACAGTGGATCGACGGCCGCGTCACGGCAGGCCATCAATCCGCGCGCACCAAGGACAACACCCAGTTGCCCGAAGATTCTCCGGTCGCACGTCAGCTCGGCGAGCTGATCGTCGGCGCACTCGAGCGCAATCCGCTGTTCGTGTCCGCCGCGCTGCCGCTGAGGATCTTCCCGCCGCTGTTCAATCGTTACGACAGCGGTCGTTCCTTCGGCCTGCACGTGGACAACGCGGTTCGCCAGATCCGCGGCACGCCGCATCGCGTCCGCACGGACCTGTCGGCAACGCTGTTCCTGGCGGCGCCCGAGGAATACGACGGCGGCGAACTGGTGATCGAGGACACCTACGGGCCACAGACGGTGAAGCTCCCCGCCGGACACATGGTGCTGTACCCTGCCAGCAGCCTGCACAAGGTGCAGGCCATCACACGCGGCAGTCGCATCGCCTCGTTCTTCTGGATTCAGAGCATGGTTCGCGGCGACAGCGAGCGCACCCTGCTCTTCGACCTGGATGTGGCCATTCAACGCCTGAACCGCGATACGCCGGATCACTCCAGCGTGGTGCAGCTCACCGGCGTCTATCACAACCTGCTGCGCCGCTGGGCGGAGCTGTAACGGCCGAAGCCCGGAACACACCAGGCGCGCTCACACGGTTGCGCACCTACTGTCGAGCCGCCTGACGCTCGTTGCCACAGTGGCGTGATCGACCGATAGCTTCACTGCCGGCGCTGCGAGTTCCCGCGTCAGCCCTGTGGGCGCAGCTCATGGCCCAGCTGCTCGAGCTGCGCCGGTGTGCCGATGTTGTACCAGCGGCCGCGATAGAGCTCGCCGCTGACACGCCCCCTGCCGATCCATCCATGCATGAGCGGCGCCAGCGCGAACCGACCCGACTGGCAGCCGTCGAAGAATTCCGGCCGGAACACGCCGATGTTGGCGTAGGTGTGGCGCTCGCCGTCCGCGACGAGGCGATTTTCGCGCAGCGCGAAATCGCCTCGCTGGTGGAAATCCGGATTGGGCACGACCACGAAATGCGCGACGTCACCGGCCGCCAGCCGTGCTGCGGCAGCGGTCAGCGGATAGTCGGTCCAGACATCGCCGCTCACGACCAGAAACGGATCTGCGCCCAGCAACGGCAGCGCATTGAAGATGCCACCGCCGGTCTCGAGCGCGGCGTTGCCCTCGTCGCTGTACACGATATTCACGCCGAAGCGCGCGCCATCGCCGAGCGCCTGGCGCAACGCAGCTCCTTTCCATGCCAGATTGATCACGATCTCGCGTGTGCCGGCCGCCGCCAGCGACTCGATGTGATACTGAATGAGC
>JBDHQY010000145.1:0-6390 GCA_039807315.1 Steroidobacter sp.
AATTCCCGCGCGCTTCGAAAGATGAGCGTGGCGCGCTGCGCGTCGGCGCGGCAGTCGGCACAGGTGCCGATACGCTCGAGCGTGCCGCGGCGCTGCGCGAAGCCGGCGTCGATGTGATCGTCGTCGATACCGCGCACGGCCACTCGGCTGGCGTGCTGCAGATGGTCCGCAAGATCAAGAGCACCTGGCCGGATCAGCAGGTGATCGGCGGCAACATCGTGACCGCCGAGGCGGCCAGGGCGCTGGTGGAGGCGGGTGCCGATGGCGTGAAGGTGGGCATCGGCCCGGGTTCGATCTGCACCACGCGCATCGTTGCCGGTGTCGGCGTGCCGCAGATTTCCGCCGTTTCGAATGTTGCCGCGGCTCTCGAGGGCACCGGCGTTCCGCTGATTGCGGACGGCGGTATCCGCTTCTCCGGCGACATCGCCAAGGCTCTGGTCGCCGGCGCGCACTCGGTCATGATCGGCGGTCTGTTCGCCGGCACCGAGGAGTCGCCGGGCGAGGTCGAGCTGTATCAGGGCGCTTCCTACAAGTCTTACCGTGGCATGGGCTCGCTCGGTGCGATGTCGCAGTCGCACGGCTCGAAGGACCGCTATTTCCAGGATGCGACCGCCGAGCTGGAAAAGCTGGTTCCCGAAGGTGTCGAAGGTCGCGTGCCCTACAAGGGCTCGATGGTGACCATCCTGCTGCAGCTCGCCGGCGGCCTGCGCGCCGCGATGGGTTACACCGGCAGCCGCTCCATCGAGGAGCTGCGCACCCGACCTTCGTTCGTCCGCATCACCAGTGCGGGCATGCGCGAAAGCCATGTGCACGACGTCACCATCACGAAGGAAGCACCGAATTACCGCGTGCGCTGAGCTTACGGGTGACACGCGCCGGGGCCATGACCTTCGGCGTCCTTCAGATCGCGGTTTCCTGATGGCTGCAATCCTTGAGATTGCGGCCTTTGACTGTAGCAACGTTTGAGGCTTTTTGCGTGAACGCACCGGCAGTCCCGGCTTCCGTCTCGTCTCCCGACATCCACGCGCATCGGATCCTGATCCTCGACTTCGGCGCGCAATACACCCAACTGATCGCGCGTCGCATTCGCGAGAGTGGCGTTTTCTGCGAGATTCATCCCTGGGACATGTCCGATGAGGACGTTCGCGCTTTCGGCGCCCGCGGCATCATTCTTTCCGGCGGTCCGGAATCCGTCACCGACGCCAAGCCGCCGGCCGCGCCGCAGGCGGTGTTCGAACTGGGCGTGCCCGTGCTCGGCATTTGCTATGGCATGCAGACGATGGCGCAGCAGCTTGGCGGTCGCGTCACGGCGGGAATGCATCGCGAATTCGGCTATGCGCAGGTGACCGCCTCGGCTCCGTGTCGCCTGCTCGACGGTCTGCGCGATCACAGCGACGATCAGGGCAGGGCGCTGCTCGATGTCTGGATGAGTCACGGCGATCGCGTCGATCAATTGCCCGAAGGCTTCGTCGCCACCGCCTTCACCAACAATCTGCCGCTGGCGGCGATGGCCGATGAGTCGCGCAGCTACTACGGCGTTCAGTTTCATCCCGAGGTGACGCACACCCTGCAGGGAGCACCGCTGCTGGAGCGCTTCGTGCGAGAGATTTGTGGCTGCGAGGCGCGCTGGAGCTCGGGCAACATCATCAGCGATTCGATTGCGCGCGTGCGTGAGCAAGTCGGCAAGGACCATGTGCTGCTCGGACTGTCCGGCGGCGTGGATTCTTCCGTCGTCGGTGCCTTGCTGCACAAGGCGATCGGCCAGCAGCTGACCTGCGTATTCGTCGACCACGGTCTGCTGCGCCAGAACGAAGGCGATCAGGTGATGGAAACGTTCGCCAAGCACATGGGAGTGCGCGTGATCCGCGTAAATGCGGAAGAGCGTTTCCTCGAAGCGCTGAAGGGCGAAACCGATCCCGAGCGCAAGCGCAAGATCATCGGCCGCCTGTTCGTGGAAGTGTTCGAAGAAGAATCGGCGAAGCTGCCGGGCATCCGCTGGCTGGCGCAGGGCACGATCTATCCCGACGTGATCGAGTCCGCCGGCTCCAAGACCGGCAAGGCCCACGTGATCAAGAGCCATCACAACGTCGGCGGCCTGCCCGAGAAGATGAACCTGAAGCTGCTCGAGCCGCTGCGCGAGCTGTTCAAGGACGAAGTGCGCAAGCTCGGCGTCGAACTCGGCCTGCCGCGCGAGATGGTTTACCGCCATCCGTTCCCCGGCCCCGGCCTCGGCGTGCGTATCCTTGGCGAGGTGACCAAGCCTTACGCCGACCTGCTGCGCAAGGCCGATGCGATCTTCATCGAAGAGCTGCGCCGGCACGATCTCTATGACAGGACCAGCCAGGCGTTCGCCGTATTCCTGCCGGTACGCTCCGTCGCCGTCATGGGCGATGGCCGTCGCTATGACTACGTCATCGCACTGCGCTGCGTCGAAACCATCGATTTCATGACCGCGCGCTGGTCACGCCTGCCTTACGAGTTCCTCGACCTGGTGGCTCGCCGCATCATCAACGAAATCCACGGCATCTCGCGCGTGACCTACGATATTTCGGGCAAGCCACCGGCGACGATCGAGTGGGAGTGACCCAAATCATATGCAAAAATCGTTGTCTTGCGTAGATTTTTGCGTATGATTCGGGAATGCTGTCGCTGGAGCAATATCTCGACGATCGTCTTGCTCATGGGCGGAGCTATTTCTCTCGGGAAGAAGCGCTCAAAGCGTTGCATATTGCTCCCCGAAATCTCGCAGCAGCTGCGACTAGGCTGATCAATAAAGGCCGGCTGGCCAACCCTCGCCACGGCTTCTTTCTCATTCTTCGTCCCGAAGACAAGGTCATTGGAGCTCCTGACCCTGTGCGGTGGATCGGTCCGTTGATGAAACATCAGCGGCTTGAATATCGCATCTCGCTGTTACGAGCTGCAGCGTTCCATGGCTCATCGCATCAGGCTGCGATGGTGTTTCACATCGTTGTGCCCAAACAAGTGCGGGACTTCGAACTCGGACGCCACCGTCTGCAATTCCTCTATCAAACGCCCCGAGCCTTCTCGCGCGTCAATCGACCCGACGCTCTCGACCGGATCAAAAGCGAAGAAGGTTTCGCTAACGTAGCTGGTGTAGAACTGACGCTGCTCGACTGTGCTCGGTACTTTCACAGGGCAGGTGGTATCAATGCAGTCGCTCAGATCGCGAAGGATATCGGCGATAAGGCGGATTCCGCCAAGCTCGCAACGATCGCTGCGGCATACGAAAATTCATCGGTGCGTCGCCTCGGATTCCTGCTTGATCGGGCAGGTCATGAGCGACAAGCGCGCGCCCTGGAGCCGTTCGTAAAGAAAGCGAAGACGGCCACGCCACTGAATCCCGCGGTGAAGCCACTCGTTGCATCGCTGGCCGAAATCTCGGAGAAAAATTCCAGGTGGAAGCTTCTCATCAATGAGTTGGTGGAGATCGACTTTTGATTCCCCGCGCTTACATCCAGGCATGGAGCACAAAGGCTCCGTGGCCCGATCAGCGGCAAGTGGAGCAAGACCTGATCATCTGTCGTGCGTTGTGCGACCTATTCAGCGCAGCCGAGTTGCGCGACAGGATCGCATTCCGGGGTGGTACAGCGATTCACAAGCTGCTCTTCAAACAACCGCTGCGGTATTCCGAAGACATCGATCTCGTGCAAATGCGACCGGAGCCGATCGGTGCCACAGTGGATGCCATACGCGACGCCTTGTCCTGGCTGGGTAAATGCAGCCGGACGCAGGCCGGACACTCGATGCACTTGGTATTCAAATTCGCGCCGGAGATCGATCCGCAGTCAATGCTGAAGCTCAAAGTCGAGATCAATACACGCGAGCACGCAAGTCTAAACGGCACAGTGCTGTATCCCTTCACGATAGAAAGCGATTGGTACCAGGGCAAAGCCGAAATCACATCATTTACGCCTGACGAGCTGTTCGGTACCAAGCTCCGCGCTTTACTTCAGCGCAATAAGGGCCGTGATCTATTTGATCTGCACCACGGATTGGAGCAGCTTGCGCTCGATGCGGACTCACTCATCGCTTGTTTCGAGCACTACTTGGCACTTGAAAGTAATCCGATCAGTCGCGCAATGGCCGAACAGCGGATGCTGCAAAAGCTTACGCGTAGCCTGACGGAAGACATCGCGCCGCTGCTGCCAGCCGGCATCGAATTCACCTATGTGCATGCCGTCGATGCGTTCAACCGCGTCTGGACGCAACTGATTAGCCGTATCAAGGGCGAGGCGTGGAAATCGAGCGCCGAAGCCATCACTGAACTTCGTAGCAAGAAGCACCCGCATCTACTTCCCTGAATCCTATTCATGGCCCTCAAGAAATCAGAACTCTATTCATCGCTCTGGCAGAGCTGCGACGCTCTGCGCGGCGGCATGGACGCCAGCCAGTACAAGGACTATGTGCTGGTATTGCTGTTCATCAAGTACGTAAGCGACAAGTACGCGGGCAAGCCCTATCAACCCATCACCATTCCGCGCGGCGCCAGCTTCGCCGATATGGTGGCGCTCAAGGGCGACAAGGACATCGGCAACAAGATAAACACGAAAATCATCGCGCCGTTGGTAGAGAAGAACGAACAGTTGTCGCTGTCCGACTTTCCTGATTTCAACGACGCCGCCAAGCTCGGTACTGGCAAGGAGATGGTGGATCGGCTCACCGATCTGGTGGCCATCTTCGAGAACAAAGCGCTCGACTTCTCCAAGAACCGCGCCGACGGCGATGACATTCTCGGCGACGCTTATGAATACCTGATGCAACACTTCGCCACCGAGAGTGGCAAGAGCAAGGGCCAGTTCTACACACCGGCCGAAGTGAGTCGTGTAATCGCCCATGTTCTGGGCATCGGTACTGCCAAGACCACGCCCAACACGACCGTGTATGACCCGACGTGCGGCTCCGGATCGCTGCTGCTGAAAGTGGCCGACGCAGCTCCCACCAAGCTCACGCTCTACGGCCAGGAGAAGGATTCTGCTACCAGCGGTTTAGCGCGCATGAACATGATCCTGCACGACAACCCCACCGCGGAGATCAAGCAGGGCAACACGCTGGCCGATCCCAAGTTCCGCGAAGGCAAAGCCGGTAACGAGAGCCTCAAGGTCTTCGACTATGTGGTGGCCAACCCGCCGTTCTCTGACAAGCGCTGGAGCACCGGCATTGATCCACTGCACGACCCTTGGCATCGCTTTGAGGCCTTCGGCGTGCCGCCGACCAAACAGGGTGACTACGCCTACCTGCTGCACATCGTGCGCTCGCTCAAGAGCACCGGCCGCGGCGCCTGCATCCTGCCGCACGGCGTGCTGTTCCGTGGCAACGCCGAGGCCGACATCCGCCGCGCGTTGATCCGCAAGGGCTACATCGAGGCCATCATCGGCCTGCCGGCCAACCTGTTCTTCGGCACCGGCATTCCGGCCTGCATCGTCGTCATCGACAAGTCGCACGCCGCCGAGCGCGTGGCCGCCGGCACAGGCATCTTCATTATCGATGCATCCCAAGACTTCACGAAGTACGGTCCCAAGAACCGCCTGCGCGAGCAGGACATCCACCGCATCGTCGACGCCTTCCAGCGCCTGCGGGACGTTCCGCGCTACGCTCGGCAAGTGAGCCTGCAAGAGATCGAGAAGAACGAGCACAACCTCAATCTGCCGCGCTACATCGACAGTCAGTTGCCCGAAGATCGGCAGGACATCGATGGCCATCTGCGCGGCGGCATTCCCGAAGCCGACGTGACCGCGCCCGACAGCCTCGTCAGCCGCTACTGGGCCGTGTGTCCGCAACTCGAACGCGCGCTGTTCAAGCCCAATCGGCCAGGCTACCTGGACTTGGCTGTGGACAAGGCAGAGATCAGATCCACCATCTACAGTCACTCGGAATTCGTTGGCTTCATCGAGAAGATGAATGCGCACTTTGCGAAGTGGCGCAGAAATCAGGCGAAAGCGCTCAGGGCGCTGCGCCCTGGTTGTCATCCCAAGAAGGTGATCGCCGAATTGTCGGAGAATCTGTTGACCCACTATCTGGGTCAGCCACTGATCGACGCCTATGCCGTTTACCAGCTTCTGATGGATTACTGGGCGCTAACGATGCAGGACGACTGCTACGTGATCGCGGCTGATGGCTGGAAGGCTCGAACCTATCGCGTGATCGAAACCGACAAGAAAGGCAAGCAGAAGGACAAGGGATGGGCCTGCGACCTGGTGCCCAAGGCACTGATCGTGGCGCGCTACTTCGCGAAGGAGCAAGCCGCGCTGGATGCGCTGCAGGCCGAGTTGGAAGGCGTGAGCGCGAAGCTGGCCGAATTGGAAGAAGATCACAGCGGAGATGATGCTGCCTTTTCTGGGTTCGACAAGATCAACGTGGCGACAGTGAAGA
>JBDHQY010000146.1:0-6381 GCA_039807315.1 Steroidobacter sp.
TCGGTGCGCCAATCGTGGTGGGTATTGCTGTTGTGGGCGCTGGCCGCGTGGCCGGCGTGCGCCGTCACTGTGCCGGATCTTTATGAGACGGCGGTACCGGTGACGGCCAGTCGCGATGCCGCGTTCGCCGAGGCGCTCAAGGCCGTGGTGGTACGGGTGAGCGGCCGGCGTGACGCCGCGGCGCGGCTGGGGTCGTCGTTGGGCGATCCGCGCCAGTACGTGCAGCGCTTCGGCATGACCGCCGACAACTTCCTGCAGGTCGGCTTCGACAGCGTCTCGATCGACAAGCTGCTGAGCCAGGCGGGGCTGCCCATCTGGGGCCGGGAGCGTCCGGCGACGCTGGTGCTGTTGAACGTGCAGGCGCCGAACGGCTCGTCGTATTGGGTGGACGGCGCCGCGAATTCCGCCGAGCGCGAAGCCATCGTCCGGGTGGCCAAGCAGCGCGGACTGCCGTTGGTCTGGCCGGTCCTGGTTCCGCAGGATCGCGATCAGCTCGCAGCCGGCGACGGCTCGCCGGCGACCCTGCTGCAGATCGCCGCGCGCTACAGCGCCAACGCGGCATTGCTCGGTAGGGCTCGCAGCGACGGCGCGGGTGGCATGTCGGTCCGCTGGACACTGGCCTCGAACGAAGGTGCCGCCGAGGCCAGCGGTGCGATCGAGGACGGTGTGCACCTGGCGGCGGATACCTTTGCACGGGTCTATTCCGCGTCGGGCGCTTCGCTCGACAGCATCACCGTGGAAATTTCAGGTATCGACGATCTGAACGCGTACGCCAGCACGCTCAACTATCTCGAAGGCATGACGCTGGTGCGCGGTGTCGCCGTCGAACAAGTGCTGGGCGGGACGATGCGTTTCAGGCTGGCTGTGCGTGGCGACGCCGGGACCTTGCGTCGCGCGCTGGCGCTGGATGGCAGGCTGGTGCCGGTGCAGGCAGGCGACGGTGCGCCGGCTGCCGATCGGCTGCAGTTGCGTTACAGTCCCTGAGCGCCGTCCGTCGTTACGCTTGCCCGATCAGGAATGTTGTCCAGCCTGCGTTTCATCCCCAATGCCTTGTGCGTGCTGCGCATGCTGCTGGTCGCTCCGGTGGCCTGGCTGCTGACGCATCACGAGTTCCGACTGACGCTGTGGCTGTTCGCGTTCGCGGCGGCGACCGACGGTCTGGACGGTTTTCTGGCGAAGCGCTGCGGCTGGACCTCGGAGCTGGGCAAGATTCTCGATCCGCTGGCGGACAAGATCCTGCTGGTCGGCGTGTTCGTGACGCTGGCGGCGATGCAGCTGGTGCCGCTGTGGCTGGCCGCGGTCGCCGTCGCGCGCGACGTGATCATCACCGTGGGCGCCAT
This sequence comes from Steroidobacter sp., assembly GCA_039807315.1. Taxonomy (GTDB): domain Bacteria; phylum Pseudomonadota; class Gammaproteobacteria; order Steroidobacterales; family Steroidobacteraceae; genus Steroidobacter. Next base: position 1,341 of record JBDHQY010000146.1, read on the forward strand.
CGTCTACAAGTGGCTGTTCGGTCACCCCGACGGCCGTCCGACCTGGGTCAGCAAGCTCAACACGCTCTGCCAGATCCTGTTCCTGCTGCTGATCGTCGCGGCCAATGCCGTCGGCCATGTGCCGCTGCACCTGGTGAGCGCGCTCGGTGCGTTGGTGTTCGTCACGACCGTCGTCAGCGGCCTCGATTACATCCTCACCTACAGCCGCAAGGCGGCCGCCGTCACCCGGCAGCGTCGCGGCCTGTCCTGAGATTCGCCGCAAGGCTCGCATCATGAGCGGTCAGCTGGCGCTGGGCGTGCGATTGCGGGACAGCTCGCTCTTCGAAAGCTACTACAGCGGGCGCAACCGACCGGCGCTCGATGCCTTGCTGGCGCTGCGGGCTGGCGAGCCGCCCACCTGCGTGTTCCTGCACGGATCGGAGGGCGTCGGCAAAACACATTTGCTGCAGGCGCTGTGCGCGCGCGCCGGCCAACGAGGCGAAGCCGTGGCCTATCTGCCGTTGGCCGACGTCGCGGCCATGGGCCCGGAGGTGCTGTCCGGCTGCGGCGAGCTGGCCTGCGTTTGCATCGACGACCTGGGCCGCGTTGCCGGCCGACGCGATTGGGAGCTGGCGCTGTTCAGCCTGCACCAGCAACTCGATGAGCGGCGCGGCCGGCTGGTCGTGGCGGGCCCGACTGCACCGGCTGCCAGCGGCATTCGGCTCGCGGATCTGCGCTCGCGCTTCGGCGGCGGATTGGTGCTGACATTGCAGCCTCTGGACGAAACCGAACAAATGGCCGCCCTGCAACTGCGGGCGCAGCTTCGTGGTTTCGAATTGCCGGACGAGACCGCTCAATACCTGTTGCGTCGCCTGCCGCGCCAGATGACGACGCTGTGCGCGTTCCTCGATCAGCTCGACGAGGCCTCGCTGGTGGCACAACGCAAGCTGACCGTGCCTTTCGTGAAAGGGGTCATCGGCCGGTAGCCGCTCAGCGCTCGCGCGTCGCCCGCAGATATCCGATCAGGCCGACGAACAGCAGCAACGCCAGTGCCAGGCACGTGGCCGACCAGGCACGCGTGGCCGGGTTCGCGATCGCCTCGGTGACGCCCAGGATGAAATACGGAATCACGCACAGCGTCGCCCAGGCATAAGTGCGTCGCTCATGACATATCAATCCGCGTAGCGGTGCCCACAGCGGCAGTGTGAGCAGCAGGGCCAACGACAGGCGCCCGATCGAAACGTGTGCCGAAAGCTGCCAGAGCACTACCAGTGCGATCAGTGCCGCGGTCAGCGCGATTGCCGCGGCGCGTAACCTTGTGGCTGCGGGCGAGGGGACCACGTTCACTTGCGCAACTTCACTGCGACCTCGGCGACGCGCTTGCCCAGCAACTGCGCCAGCACGCGTTCGTCATCCGACAGTCTGGGCTCGGATTCGCCGGCGGCCAGGTGGCTGGCCCCGTAGGGCGAACCGCCGGTGCGGGTGTGGCTGAGCGCCGCCTCGGTGTATGGCAGGCCGACGAGGTACATCCCGTGATGCAGCAGCGGCAGCATCATGCTCAGCAGCGTCGTTTCCTGGCCGCCATGCATGGTCTGCGTGGAGGTGAACACGGCGGCGGGCTTGTTGGCGAGTGCGCCGCTCACCCACAGCGAGCTGGTGCCATCGAGAAAATATTTGAGCGGCGCGGCCATGTTGCCGAAGCGGGTCGGGCTGCCCAGCACCAGTCCGTCGCATTCGCGCAGGTCTTCGTGCGTCACGTATGGTGGGCCGGCGGCCGGCACGGCGGGTTGCGGTTGCTCGATGACGGTTGTTACTTGCGGCACAGTGCGCAACCGCGCGCGCGCGCCGGCGACCGACTCGATGCCGCGGCACACCTGCCGTGCCAGCTCCGCCGTGCTGCCTTTGCGGGAATAAAACAGGACCAGAATTTCAGCCACGCCAACAAACTCCGGGATTGAACCGTAATTGAATCGATGCCGCCGCCGGCGAGTGTTTCGATGTGGGTTGAGCGCAACGAGTGATGCGGCGGCGGGCGCGCGCATTGTATTCGTCACTGTCTTGACGGTGTAGGCTTTACGTTGTTACGGTCCAGTGAAAATTTCCAGCGAGAGTCATGGCTTACCTGTTGTCGCTTGCTTCGCTTCGCGGTCTGCTGTTGACGTTGCTGTGCGTCGGCATGGTGGGCTGTGTCGGCGCGCCGGTGCAGGAGATGAGCAATGCCCGGCAGGCCATCAAGGCGGCGCGGGATGCCGGAGCCGATCGGGTTGCGCCGCAGGAGCTGGGCGAGGCGCAGTCGCTTCTGGAGCAGGCGGAGGCCAATCTGCAGAAAGGCGCCTGGCGTGATGCGCGCCGCAATGCCGTCCAGGCCAAGAGCAAGGCCGCCGAGGCCATGGTCGCGTCGCGGCCGGGCGAGCGCTGAGGCAATCTGAAGTCATCGCAGCGCACGGCGCTTGCCTGCGCACTTTCCGTTGGTCATGTCAGCCCTCATTGCACGACGCTGTTACGTTTCCGGCCGGGTCCAGGGTGTGTTCTATCGCGCCTCGGCGCGCGACAGAGCGGTATCGCTCGGCGTCGCAGGACATGCCGTCAATCTGCCGGATGGACGTGTCGAGGTGCTTGCAGTCGGCAAGCCGGAGGCGGTGCATTCCCTGATCGACTGGCTGGCGATCGGCCCACCGGCCGCGCACGTGACGAATGTCGAGGTGCGCGAAGTGATGCTGGAAGATCTTGGTGATGCGCCGGCCGGATTCGGCACGCGCTGAAGGCCGGATCCTTCCTCAGCGGTACTGCCAGCGATTGGCCAGCCGCGCGAGCACCAGATCGGAATAGTTGCGCCGCCCGACGCTGCCGTTGTAGCGGGCCAGCGCCCGCGTGTAGTCGCCTTTCTCGCGATCCAGGTAGAACTTGAGAATGGTGCAGCCCATGCGGATGTTCTGCGGGATGCGCACCAGCTCCTCGTTGCTCATGCCGAGCTCGCGCGGCCAGAATGGCATCACCTGCATCAGTCCGACCGCACCCGCGTACGACACTGCCCAGCGATCGAAGCGGCTTTCGACGTCGATCACCGACATGATGAGTCCGGGCGGCAGCTGCAGCCGCTTCGCCTCGCAGTGCACGTGATGAAGGATTTCCGCGCGCTCGGCCTGGTCAGCGAGGATGCGCTTGAGCTGCGGCTCCATCGCCGCCAGCCATACCTGCTGGTCGTACTTGTCCTCGAAGCATTGTCCGGCCGCCAGGGCCTGCTGCAGCAGCTTGCCGAGCTCGGGATCCTGCTGCCGGTCGGCGAGCGCGTCGGCGCAGAAACAGCCCAGGGTCAGCAGCAGAAGGGTGCGCAGCGTATGCATCGCAAAGAACTGTAAGGAAGTCGGCAACATCCTGAGGGCGGCTTGCTGCAGGCGCCGCGACCTGCGTCACAGCGGCATGCAGTGTTCACCGTAGCGGGCTTTGTGTTGTGTGCGTTGCGGCGCGCACCCTATCATGTGGAAAAACGCCGTGACAGACCTTCGCAGCCCAGCCGGGACTTTTGCCGGGACATTTGCAATGAGCGCCGAATCCGCACCGGGAATCCCTGACGAGCCTGCCGGCGATGAGCACAAGCCCGGACGCGGCGTGTACTGGCTGCCCAACCTGCTCACCACCGGCACGCTGTTCGGCGGCTTCTATGCCATCGTCGCCGCCATCGACGGCAATTTCGGGCGGGCCGCCACGGCCGTGTTCATCGCGATGGTATTCGACGGGCTGGACGGACGCGTGGCGCGCTGGACCAAGACCCAGAGCGATTTCGGCAAGGAGTACGACAGCCTCTGCGACATGGTGGCGTTCGGACTGGCGCCCGCGATCCTGATGTATCAATGGGGCATCGAGCGCATTGCCGACTATGGCCGGTTCTGGGGACGGTTCGGCTGGCTGGCGGCATTCTTCTATGCGGTGGCGGCCGGTTTGCGTCTGGCGCGTTTCAATTCGCGTGCGGCTGTTGCGGACAAGCGCTACTTCGAAGGCTTGCCCAGCCCATCGGCAGCTGCCACGGTCGCGGGCTTCATCTGGCTGGTGAGCGAGGTCGAAGTCACCGGCCTGCCGCGGCTGGTGCTGGCGTTCATGGTGTCGATCGTCGCCGGCGCGCTGATGGTGAGCAAGTTCGCCTACTGGAGCGGCAAGGAACTGAATTTGCGCGCACGCATTCCCTGGGTGTACGCCCTGGCCATTCCCCTGATCTACGTGGTGGTCTCGCTGGCGCCGCAATTCTCGGTGGCGCCGCAGACGCTGCTGGCGATTTTCGGCACCTACGCGCTGTCGGGGCCGGTGCACTGGTTGTGGCGCAAGGCCAGCAAGAAGAAGCGGATCGCCGACAGCACTTGAAGTCATGGATTCACGTCGCCTGAACTATCTGCGCGCGCTCGACATCGATGTCTGGGAGCGGCGCGCTCGACCGGTTGCATCTCGGTCAGAGTCGGGCGAGCAGGTTTCGATTGCGGCATCGCCGACGCACGCCGCGGCATCGTCGATACCGGTTGTGAGCCGCATGGAGGCGGCGAAGCCAGCCGCTGTCTCCGCGAGTTCTCCTGCCGCGGTTTCCTCAGCCGCGAAAGCGGCGTCAGAGGCCGCCGGCGACCAAACCTTGCCGCGGTCCGATACCGGTGTCGCCTCGATGGACTGGCCGGCGCTCGAGCAGGCGGTGCGCAATTGCACGCTGTGCCCATTGCACCTCACCCGCACCAATCCCGTGTTCGGCGTCGGCAATCGCAGTGCTCAATGGATGATCATCGGCGAAGCGCCGGGGGCCGACGAAGATCGGCGGGGCGAGCCGTTCGTGGGGCGCGCCGGCCAGCTGCTCAACTCGATGCTGAAGGCCATCGGCCTGGAGCGCGAGCAGGTGTTCATCGCCAACATCCTCAAATCGCGCCCACCGCACAACCGCGACCCGCAGCCGGCGGAAGTGGCTGCGTGTATTCCCTATCTGTACCGGCAGATCGAGCTGGTGAATCCGCTGCTGATCCTGTGCGTGGGGCGCATCGCCGCGCAAACCCTGCTTGAAACCGGCGAGACTATCGGTAGATTGCGCGGC
>JBDHQY010000147.1:0-6380 GCA_039807315.1 Steroidobacter sp.
CTGATGCGGAAGGGATTTTCAACATGGATCCCCTTCCCAGGACCGCTGCCGGTGGACTCGAAAGGACGTCGTATGGACGGCCTGCCGCCGGTGCGGGCGCGCATCCTATCACATCGAAAAAGTTACGCATGGGTTCTTTGCGGACCCATCGGGGTTTGCCCGATCGATGGCGATGTTCACGTGCCTGCGGGGCCCGAGATGCAGCCGACATGGTCGCGACGGATGCCCGGAAAATGTCCGCCGAGCGACGCGCGAACGATCGATCAAGCGGCCCTTTTCAACCAGGACACCAGGCCCTGGCTGTTCAGTCCGAGATCGCCGCCGAGCAGTTCGTCGATCTGCGACTGCGACAGCGTGCAGCCATGCTCGTGTAACAGCCGCAGCCACAGACTGCGCATGTCGGCCAGGATCTGCTCGTAGGCATCGTTCTTCCCGGCATGACGACGCGCGATCTCGACGAACTGCCCGATCTGCGATTTCAGCTGGGCAGCCAGCCGCGGCACGTCGCGAACCTGGCCGTAGTGCGTCAGGTAGATGGCTTGAGGCGTACGACTCTGCAGCAGGTCGATGGAGGCGATGAGCTGGTCGGGATCGAACTGGCTCGGCGTGGTGGTCGGAACGATGAACGGCCCGCGCGCCGTGTCGAGCTCGCGATACGAGAGCCCGAACGTGTCGCCGGCGAAGATGCCGCCGCTCGCAGTATCCACGATCGCCTGATGATGCAGAGCGTGGCCGGGCGTGTGCAGAAACTCGAATACGCGGCCCGCAAGGCCGAGCCGCTGTCCATGCTCCGTCACCACCACGCGATCCGCGGCGATAGGAACGAGCTCCCCATAGAGCCGATGAAATTCGGCTTCTCCGTATACGGCCATCGAGCCGGCGATTAGTTTCGCTGGATCGATCATGTGCGGCGCTCCACGCGGATGCAGCACCGCGCGTGCATTCGGCAAGGCCTGCATCAATTGCCCCGCGCCGCCCGCATGATCCAGGTGCACATGGGTCAGAAACACGTACTCCACCGCCTCGCGCGCAAGGCCGAGTTCCTGCAGAGCCGCGAGCAGATAAGGAACGGAGTGATTCGAGCCGGTATCGACGAGGGCCGCTTTGCCGTTGTGCTCCACGATGTGCACCGCCGCCAGCCCGACCCGCACGTACTGCGCATCGACCGCCGTAATGCCGTTCTCGTAACGGATCAATCGGGGTATCACGCGCTGCTCGGAGCCGTGATGCTTGCCAGTTCCATCGTCAGTCATCGCGTACTGCTCAGCTGCCGAGGTCGAAAGCGCCGGCGATCTCGGCCTTGGTGTAGACACGAAAGGCGATCAGCGTTTCGGTCATGCGGATGCCGGGCAGCTTGCGCATCTTCTCGCTGATGACGTCGGCCAGCTGCTCGTTCTCGTTGACCCGCACCAGCGCCACCAGATCGTATTGTCCAGCCACCGAAAAAACCTCGGCGACGCCGGGCAGCTCCGCCAGCTGCTGCGCCAGCTCCTTGACCAGGTCGACTTCCGCCTGGATCAGCACCACCGCACTCACGCCGCCAACCATGGGAGTCTCCGCATGCAATCGAGGGCCGCATGATGCGTGACTGTGCGCGCTGATCGCAACTTGCGACGGGACGATCCGGGAAAAGGCCAGGATGAGACCACGACGGGCTTTCGCCTTTCACCGAAGCATTCCTCACGGACGCCGCAGCTACGATCGATAACCCGGCAGCCAGTTGCCGAGCAGCTCGATGGCGCGTTCGAGCTCCTGCGGTGAGATCGCGTAGGAAAAACGGACGAAGCGATGGCCATCCTGGATATCGAAATCGATACCGGGCGCGAGCCCCACACCGATCTCGTCGATGGCGCGCAGGCAGAACTGCAGGCTGTCGCGAGTCACATGCCCGATGTCCGCATACAGGTAGAACGCACCGTCGGGCGGAGCGATGCCCCGAATACCCATCTGCGACAAGCCTTCGATCAGGCGCGTGCGATTGCGGGCGTAAACTTGAACCCAGCTCTCCAGGTCCGCGCGCTCGGCCATCGCGGCCAGCGCCGCATGTTGCGACAGCGTCGAAGGCGTCAGGAACATGTTGATCAGATAGGAGCTGATCGGTGTGGCGTACTCCTGCGGCACGATCATCCAGCCGAGCCGCCACCCCGGCATGCGATAGAGCTTCGAAAAGCTGTTGATCACCACCGCGCGCGGTTCGCATTCGAGCGCACTCGCCGCCCGGCCGCGGAACGTAATGCCGTGGTAGATCTCATCCGAAATGAGCTGGATGCCGCGCTCGCGACAAACGCGCGCGAAGGCGGCGAGTTCCTGCTCGTCCACCATCGCGCCAGTCGGATTCGCGGGGCTGGCCAACACGAACCCGGCTGGAGCCGGATCCAGGGCTGCGAGCATCTGCGGTGTCGGCCGATATCCCGGCTCGCGCGTGCAATCGATTTCCACCGGCAGCAGGCCCAGAGCGTTCAGTGTATTGCGATAGGCCGGATAACCCGGCCGCACCAGCGCGATGCGATCGCCCGGACGAAACAACGCAGTGAACGCCGCTACCAGCGCAGCACTCGCCCCTGCCGTCAGCAGGATGCGATCGGGATGAATCTGCACTCCATACGTTTCCGCGTAGTGCGCAGCCAGCCGCTCCCGCAACGGCACCGATTCCCAGTAGCCGAGCGGATCGCTGTCGAGAATCCGGTGCGCCACTTCGATGGCAGATTTCGGCGCACCGGCGGTCGGCTGGCCGAAATTCATCGGCAACACCGGCAAACCAGCGCGGACGCGCGCAGCGCCGCGACGACCGATCTCGCCGGCGTAGAACGGCGGAATGACGGGGCCTTTCATGAGAGATGGAAAATCTTGCCCGGGTTGAGAATGTTCTTGGGATCGAAGGCGCGCTTCACATCGCGCATGAGCGTAATGGCGCAGGCGTCATGCTCCTGCAGGAAGAATCTCATCTTGTGCAGACCGATGCCATGCTCTCCGGTACACGTGCCCTCCATGGACAATGCACGGCTGGTGAGCCGGTCATTCACCATTTCGGCGGTGACGCGCTCCTCGGGTTTGGCCGGATCCACCAGCATCGCGACATGAAAATTGCCGTCGCCCACATGGCCGAGAATGCCGGCGGGAATGTCGATCGAACGCAAGTCGGCCTGCGTCGCCACGATGCAATCCGCGAGGCGAGAAATCGGCACGCACACGTCCGTGGTCACGGAGCGAGCGCCCGGTTTGAGCTGCAGCAACGCGAAAAAAGCACTGTGACGCGCTTTCCACAGACGCGTGCGTTCTTCCGGCGTCGTGGTCCACTGGAAATCCTCTCCGCCCACGTCTCGCGCAATCTCCTGCACCGCCTCGGCTTGCTCCCGGACACCGGCCTCGGTGCCGTGGAACTCCATCAGCAGCATGGGTCGTTCCTGCAAGCCGAGCTGGCTGTGCCGATTCACCGCCATCACGGTCGTCTCGTCGAGCAGCTCGCAGCGGGCGATCGCGATCCCCTGCTGAATGATGTGAATGGTTGCCTGCACCGCTGCCTCGATGCTCGGGAAGTGGCAGACGGCGGCGCTCACCGCCTGCGGCTGCGGATGCAGCCGCAACGTCACCTCGGTGATGACGCCCAACGTACCCTCGCTGCCGACGAACAGCCGCGTCAGGTCGTAGCCGCTGGAAGATTTCCGGGCACGGGTACCGGTGTGCACGATCGCGCCGGTTGCGGTCACAACTGTCAGCCCGAGCACGTTCTCGCGCATGGTGCCGTAGCGTACGGCGTTCGTTCCGCTCGCCCGCGTTGCACTCATGCCGCCCAGCGAAGCATCGGCACCTGGATCGATCGGGAAGAACAGGCCTTCGTGTCGCAACGCTTCGTTCAAGGCGTTGCGAGTGACGCCGGCTTCGACAGTTGCCGTCATGTCTCCGGTATCCACGCGCAGCACGCGATTCATGCGCGAGACATCGATGCTGATGCCGCCCTGCACTGCCAGAACGTGCCCTTCGAGCGAGGTGCCGGTGCCGTAAGGGATCACCGGTACGCCGTGTTCATGCGCGAGCTGCATGACGCGCACCACATCCGCCGTGCTTTCGGCAAAAACGACGGCGTCCGGCAGCATGGATTCCAGCGGCGATTCGTCGCGGCCGTGATGCTCACGAATGGCCGTCGCCGTGGAGAATCGGGGTCCCAGCCAGTCGGCGAGTGTCGCCAGCATCGACGGCGGAACAGGCCGTCGGACAGCGGCCGCTTCGGGTGACGGACTGGTGCTCACGCCGTGAATCTCCCAATGCAAGGACCGAGGCCCGAGTATCGATGCGCCCTGCTCGTTCGACGCTTCCGGAACCGATTTCCGGCTCGACATAACCGGCGCCCGGATATGCCGATCATACATGCCGGCATAGCACTTCGACCTGGGATCGCCGACATCGGATCAGGCGATCCGCGCCCCGCGCTGAGTACGCATTGATCCTGGGCTCCCCATCAGCAGCGCACGCTTCGGCAGTGATGCATTCCCCAGGCGCCGCACCTGAAATTGAGTACGTACGCTACATAGATCGTGGTTCCGACGCATGGCGGCGCCGCAACACAACGACATCAGGGTTGGAAAAAACGCCGATCGCGAACTTTCACGATGAGTCGCTCGTTGTCGAGCTGACGACCCGGGTGCTTGCCCGGCAAAGAGATGTCGCGCTCGGCAGCTGCACCGGCCTGCTGCCTCAAGCACAGCAATGCCGGCGCGCCAACACCTGGAGTCGGGTAATGACCAAACTGGATCGGCCGTTGAAACGCGAAATCGAGATTCAGGGCACCGCCTACGTGCTTACCCTGACACCGCAAGAACTCAAGCTCACGGTGAAAGGCCACAGGAAAGGCACGGTGCTGGCCTGGAAAGACCTGGTGAGCGGCGATGCCGCGCTCGCAGTTGCGCTGAATGCAGCGACGGATCAGCCGGAGTAGCGGATCTTCAGCAACAGCGTTTGATGCCGCTCCACTTGCGGCGCTGCTCCATCTCGAAGAAAGCGCGCCGGCTGAGTGCCGGCGCGCCGGGATGGGCGATCCGATGATGGTCGAGGTAACGCTCGTAGGCATCGTCCGTCGACAGCTCGCGAATGAACTCCCAGGCCAGTCGCATCCGGCCCTTCACTCCGCAGGCCTTCGCGGCTTCGCTCATGCCCGCGCTGCCAGCGACGTCGCCGGCACTTCGGAGTTCGGCAGCACCGGCAATCCGCGCGCGACGCGAATGCACACGCGCAGGCTGTCGACGATGACGACCCAGAGAATGAGCGTCAGGATGACGGCCAACGCCGCGTCGAGGCGCTGGTTGAAGATCAGCTGCGGCGCCACTGCGGCCTGTGCGGCCGGCAGCGCACCGGCCGCCAACTGCTCTGCGGTGTAGTTGGCGGCAGCCAGGAAGCCCACGCGCACGTCGTCGGATACGACCTTCTCCCAGGTGGCGACGGTGGTGACGACCGCGAGGAAGGCGAGCGGCGCTCCCGTGACCCAGGCGTAGCGCAACTTGCCTTGCTTCACCAGGATGCCGGTGCAGATCGACAGCGCAATGCCGGCCAGCAACTGATTGGAGATGCCGAACAGCGGCCAGAGAATGTTGATGCCGCCGTTGGGATCGACCACGCCGATGTACAGGAAGTAGCCCCAGCCGGCGACGATCAGGCCGCTGGAGATCAGCACCGACGGATACCAGGAGGTCTGACCCATCTTTGGCCAGACATGCGCCAACGCGTCCTGCAGCATGAAGCGGCCGACGCGCGTGCCGGCGTCCAACGTGGTCAGAATGAATACGGCCTCGAACATGATGGCGAAGTGGTACCAGATCGCGATCATTCCCTGTCCGAAGACGGAAGAGAAAATGCTGGCCATGCCGACGGCAAGCGAGGGTGCGCCGCCGGTGCGGGCGAACAGCGTGGACTCGCCCATCTGCGTGGCAAGGGCGTGCATCTGCTCCGCCGTCACCGGAAAGCCCCAGCCCGAGATCGTCGCGACGGCGGCTTCGGCGGTCGCACCGACGATACCCGGCGAACTGTTGATGGCGAAGAACACGCCCGGCTGCAGCAGCGTGGCCGCGATCATGGCCATCAGCGCCACGCCCGACTCCAGCATCATGCTGCCGTAGCCGATCATGCGCACGTCGGACTCGTTGCCGATCAGCTTGGGCGTGGTGCCGCTGGACACCAGCGCGTGGAAGCCTGAGATGGCACCGCAGGCGATGGTGATGAAGACGAACGGGAACAGCGAGCCGCCGAAGATCGGCCCGGTGCCGTCGACGAACTGGGTCAGCGCCGGCATGTGGATCTCCGGCCGCATCACCACCACGGCGATCGCCAGCAGCACGACGGTGCCGAGCTTCAGGAACGTGGAGAGATAGTCGCGCGGCGCCAGCAGCAGC
>JBDHQY010000148.1:0-6377 GCA_039807315.1 Steroidobacter sp.
CGACCTGACTCAGTCCAAACAAGGCTTGGCTTCCTGGTCGGTCAACGATCTCACCCAGTACTTGCATACCGGCGTCGGCGCGCGCGGCGGCACGTTCGGCCCGATGAACGAGGTCATCGTCAACAGTCTCAGCAAGCTGAGCGTCGAAGACGTCCGCGCCATGTCCGTCTATCTCAAGAGCTTGCCAGCTCGGGACTACAGCGGCCCGAAGGTGACCGAGGAGCAGGCCAAGGCAGGCGCGGGGATCTACGAAGAGCGCTGCGAGAAATGCCACTCCGCCTCCGGGCGCGGCGGCCTTTTCAGCTCTCCGCCGCTGGCCGGCAGCGCTATCGTGCAGGCAGACAATCCAGCGTCGCTGATCAATGTGCTGCTGTACGGCCCGTCCATGCCCAAGGAAGTCTCCTTCGGTAATTGGGAGACCATGCCGGCCTATGCCGACAGGTTGAGCGACCAGGACATCGTGGCGGTCGGCAACTACATTCGCGGCAGCTGGGGCAACCTCGGCCGTCCGCTCACGATCCAGGACGTGATGAAACAGCGCTAGCATCCCGAATGTGCATGATCTCGATATGCGCCAGCCCGTTGCCGCCGGACCAGCGCATTGCGTTCAAGATCGAGGTCATCCCCCATCAGGGATGAAATCTCTGAACCCGTTGGCAAGCAGTCTCCCGAGTGGCTTGCCGCAATACGTCTGCCCTAGGCGCACCTGTCGACTGCCGGTTCCCATTGCGAGCCTCGCCTCAGCGCGATCACCCCTTCGTTTTCAAAGCCGCGCTCTGCCGACGACCAATCATGCGATCGCCGCACCCGCGGTGATCTCGTTGGATACAGACGCAGAAATTCCGAAAATCCTCTGGTATAGGTACGGCAAGCATATTTCCATTCCTCGCAGCGGAAGACTCACCGCTTGCGCGGACCGAATCGGGCACCCAGGTACGCGACCGCCTTCATGACATGCTTCTCCACCGTGCTCTGTCCGATGCCATGGAGCGCGGCGATGTCCTTCTGCTTCATCTTCTCGATCCTGAACAGGATGAAGATGTCGCGAGTCAGCGGACCCAGCTCGCTCAGTACCCGCATCGCATCGTCGAGCGTTTCCATGCCGAGCAGAACCCGCTCCGGCGACAGCTGTTCCGTCAAATCGTGCTCCAGTTCCGCCATCAGTGCCTCGTCGATTGGCACGAATACCGGTGAGTTGCTGCGTAATTGCTTACGGTGCCGGTCGCGCAGCAAGTTGATGGCAATCTGGAACACGAAGGCTGACGCGCTCTCTATGTGGTCTTTGCGGCTGGCGTTGATGACACGCAACAGCGCTTCCTGTGTCAGATCCTCGGCATCGGCGCTCGAGCCGACACGACGCAGGAAGAAGCGCATCAAAGGCCCACGAAAGCGCACGTCCAATTCGGCACTCAGGTTTCTCTGATCGTCTGGATCTTCGATTGGCTCCATGACGTTAGGACACTCTTGAGCTCGGGAAAGCTACTTCTTCTTCCGTCTATCCACGGGCGTCTGATCCCCTGCCGGAATGCGCGGCGCGGCACGAATCATGACCGCGCCGGACGGAGAGATTTCAGTGACGAGATCGGTCCCGGCCAGCAGGTGGCTCAAGGCAGCCAGTGCGGTGAAGTCCCCGGACAATTGCGCCGATTCGATGCCCGCGACCACTTCTTCGGTGAAGATGATCTGCTGCCCGGAAATACGGGCATACTCGCGCAGGGCGCCCGAAAGACTCTGGGTATCGATGTCGAAATGAAAGCTGGCGGCCTGCGCCATGACCGCGGCCGCCAAAAACGAGCAGACCACAGACGTCAATGCCTGCAGGCTTGCGCGCATATCTCCCATTCCCCCCCCCAATGACTGCTGCTGCCGCCGAAGCGGTCAATTCAGGCGGCGTGTAATCCTGATTTCGCCTCCGGATTGCGGAGCCGCGCTTACCGGGAAGTAAGTCGTGATGGTGGACACGAAACCGCTCATGTCGCCTGCCTTGAAAACACCGCTGATCCTGATATTCCCTGCAGTTTCATCATCGACGATGAGCTTGTTCTCGCTGTAGCGATTGAGGCGTGCAACCGCCTCCGCCAGCGTTGCATCCTCGAATGCGATCAGGCCGGTTTGCCAGGCCATGGCCAAGCCGACGTTGACATCTGTGATCGCCGGCGACTCGTGCTCTGCCAGTGCCAGCTGCTTCCCCGGCATCAGCTCGATACGCTCAATGCGTTGTCCGTCGGACGGGCGACGCTCCGGACTCGGCAACACGACCACGCGGCCTTCGATCAGAGTGACGAACAGCTTGGCTCCAAGCATGTCGACATTGAACGAAGTACCAGTGGCGATGACCTTGCGACCTCCGGCAAGCACCGTGAAGGGCCGCTCGGCGTCATGGGCAACATCGAATTTCGCCTGCCCGCGAACGAGTTGCAGTTCGCGAACATGGGAGCGGTAGTGCACGCGAACCTCGCTCTGCGCGTCCAGCGACAACATCGAGCCGTCATCCAGACTGACGACGCGACGCTCACCGAAACCGGTGTTGTACACATCGGGCCGCGCGATCTGCGCAAACAAGAATGCAAGACCCAGCACCACGACCACGGTAGCGGCAATTGCCTGCAGCGCGTGATTGCCCGATCGCGCCGCCTCGCGCCATCGCCTTCGTCCAGCTTGTTCCGCGCGGGCCAGCGCCTCGCGCCGGGCCACGATGACTTCGGGAGCGGTTGCGTGGTCCCCGAACAAACGCCACGGACCGGTCACTTGCCGCCACGCATCCGCATTGCGCGGATCCGCAGCGATCCACTCTTGAAAACCCGGGTGCTCGCCTTCTTCCGCATCGGTTTCCGACAACCGTACGCGCCAGGCCGATGCCTCCAGCAGTTTTCGAGCCTGGCTGTCCTTCTGCTCCATGGTTTGATCTGAGAACAGTATGATTCGTGAAGGAAAAATCGATAGAGAGCCCGACGAGCCTGAAACGACGCCTCATCCTCCGAGAATTCGGCCCCAGGGGGGTGCACCCGATGGGCTCAGCGCCTCGCGCAACGGTCCTCACTGATATGTAAGACGGGCTTTACGGAAGAATCCTCCAGCAATCTGTCCTCGTATCGTCATCAGCCGGGGGAGTGCAGCATCGTGTAGCACGCTCGGCAAGGACAAGCAATCATTGCGAGTCACCGTATCCGGGGACTCTGCAGCTGTCGGAGCTCGCTCCTTGGATGGAAGAAGTCCTGTGCTGCCGCTCACCATCGATTCAGCAGTCGGGGGCTGCCGACTGCCGGAGGATTTCCAGATCCGTAGCGTCAATAGATCCACAAGGTGGGGGAAATTGCGCGCATGAATACGGCGACGGAACAGCATTCCGGCCTGCTGGCTAGCGGGGCGATGCGACGGGAGAACTTCAAGGTCATCGGCGCCTCGTCGGTGGCATCCATATTCGAGTGGTTCGATTTCTTCCTGTACGGCGCGCTGGCGGTGGTGATCAGCCGCAACTTCTTCTCGAACGTCGACGAGTCGAGCGCGTTCGTCATGGCCCTCCTGGCATTCGCGGCCGGCTTTGCGGTGCGGCCATTCGGGGCGATCGTGTTCGGTTTTCTCGGCGACTTATGGGGCCGCAAGAACACATTCCTGGTGACGCTGCTACTGATGGGACTGGCAACGTTCGGTGTGGGCCTGTTGCCGACCTATGACCAGATCGGCGTGGCTGCGCCATGGATTCTGGTGGCGCTGCGGATGCTGCAAGGGCTGTCCGTTGGCGGGGTATACGGCGGTGCAGCGGTCTATGTGGCTGAGCATGTCGCCGCACATCAGCGCGGTTTCTACACCAGCTGGATCCAGATCACCGCCACGGTGGGCATGGCCTTGAGCCTGGCCGTGATCTTTCTGACGCGCACCCTGGTCGGTGAGGAAGCATTCAACGCGTGGGGCTGGCGCCTGCCTTTCCTGATGTCCATCGGCCTGCTGGCGGTAACCGTCTGGATCCAGATGCGACTGGCGGAAAGCCCCGTCTATGTGCAGATGAAGGCCTCGGGTCGCACTTCCTCGCGACCCTGGGCGGACGCGTTCGGCAACTGGAAGAACTTGAAGCTGATCCTGATTGCACTGTTCGGCGCCATGGTGGGTCAGGCGGTGGTCTGGTACGCGGCCCAGTTCTACGTGCTGTTCTTCGTCGAACGGATACTGAAGGTCGAGGCTGCCCTCACCAACCTGCTGGTGGCCACGGCTCTGGTCATCTCCACTCCTCTGTACATTTTCTTCGGCTGGCTCTCGGACCGGGTGGGCCGCAAACCCATCATCCTCAGTGCCTGCCTGCTGGCTGCCTTGACCTATTTTCCTCTGTTCAATGCCCTGACCAGCGCGGCCAATCCGGCGCTGGCCCAAGCCATCGAAGCCTCGCCGGTCACGGTCTACGCCGACCCGCGGGAATGCTCCTTCCAGTTCGATCCAATCGGCAACGCTCGCTTCAGCACCTCGTGCGACATTGCCCGTTCCTACCTGGCGCGCACCGGCATAACCTACGACACTATCGACGCGCCGCCGGGCACCTTGGCTGAATTGCGCGTCGGTGAACAGCGCCTGCCCGCTTTCCGCGGCGAGGCTCTCGACACTGCCGAATTGGCTGCGCAACGTGCCGCCTGGACGCAGCAGGCCTCCGTAATGATCGCCGCCGCCGGCTACCCCCTCAAGGCGGACCCCGCTGAGCTCAACGTCCCACTGGTGTTGTTCGTCCTGGTGCTCATCATGAGCCTGGCCGCCATGGTCTACGGACCGATGGCGGCACTGCTCACCGAGCTGTTCCCCGCCAAGGTGCGCTACACCTCGATGAGCCTGCCGTATCATCTCGGCACCGGCTGGTTCGGCGGCTTCCTGCCGCCGGTCGCCTTCGCCATCGTCGCCGCTACCGGCAACATCTATTCCGGTTTGTGGTACCCGCTGCTCTTTGCAGCACTCACCGCCATCGTCGGTTTCCTGCTGCTCCCGGAAACCCGGGGCACCGACCTGCACGCTTCATGACGAACCGGCTCGCGCGGTAGCCGCCGTTACCGCTTTAGAGCATCGCAACGCCATCCCGCCCCGTCGAGATCGCCAGATCCGCTTGGGTGCCTGAGCGCATGGTGTGCCGACTCTTCAGCAGGTGGTCGTCAGGGCGTCCAACACGCAGCCCTGTGGCACCCTCGGCAAGCAGCGCACCTGCCAATCGAGCACCGCGCATTGAATGCTCGGGAGAAGGAAGCGATGCAAAGTCGCCTGGTGTCCCTGGGACTTCACCAACCGAAGTCCATGGAAGCGGGCAGTCCTGTGCCTCTCTGTGCAGAATCATCGTGGCGTGGTCATGGTGAGCCTCTCAGGGCTTCCTTAAGCGGTGTAGCGGCTTGGTGCAGCTGCCACAGTGCCTCGCGATACCGACTGTCGCGGCTCTTCAGCAGGGCTGGCTGTCTTCAGAAGATACACCGATCCCGACGCTGCTCATGGCTACCCGCACCTGGTCGATACCTCGCCGGCGCTCAGTCAGGGCGTGAAGCCGGTTGAAAACGACGGCTGTCGGCAGATATTGGCGGCACGCGCACTTCCAACTCGAAACTCGTATCCATGCGGGCCGGCGGCCTTCGGGCTGGCGCAGCGCCCGGTACGGCAACTCGAAGAATGGCCGACCATCCTCATGCCCGGACAAGCAGGACCGCAGCTGCCCTCCCGTCATCTTGCTGTAGCAAGAACAAGTCAGCAGCGACGGCTGTACGTGCCGATATCCGCTGTCCGGCAAAGGATCTTATTTGTCGGGGACACGATAGGTGTCATGACATCCCTTGCATCCCAGGGCTTTCATCCTTTCGGAGGCCGACGATACGTCGCCAGCCTTGGCCGCTTTCTCGATCTCCCGGGCTGCTGCCTGCAGCGACTCCAGCCGCTTGGAGAAATCCTGCCACTGGCTCCACACCTCGGGCTTCGAGCTTCCGCCATCGGCTTGCGTTTCGAACGCCACCTTCAGCGTCGACGCCGCCAAAGACAGCATGCGCGCGTGAGACGCAAACTCATCCGCCGGCGCCTTCTTTTCGAGAATCATCCCGATGATGGACATTTCTTCCTTCAAGGTTCGCATTGCATGCTGGCGGTAGTCGATGAAGTCCTGCTCTTCCGCCTCAGCAATGCCAGCTGCGAGCAAACAGAGAACCAAAGCAGCACCGCTCAGCCGCTTCACCGTCGAATTCAACATTATGTGCTCCGCGCCTCCGGCAATGGACCGACAGACGATTCAGTTGTACAGCCCGGCGGTGTGCCAATAGAAACCCGCACCGAGGTTGTAGCGCGGATCTCCGTCTCCCGTCGCTCGCAAATCCACCTTGCCTTGCGCGTCTCCCCACAGGATGTCGTGGCGGTTGTTGGGCACCGCCGTG
>JBDHQY010000149.1:0-6363 GCA_039807315.1 Steroidobacter sp.
CACGTAGTCGGTGCCGCCGCTCACGTACAGCGCCGGTACGCCGATCTTGGCGAAATTGAACTGGTCGGAGCGATAGAAGCTGCCGCGATCCGGGAATTCGTCGCCCTTCACCACGCGATCCTGCGTGGCCGCCACCGCCTCGACCACGGCATCCAGCGAGGACTTGCCCTTGCCGACGTAGGTCACGTCGCGGGTCTTGCCCCAGATGTTGCCGCTGTCGAAATTGATGTTGGCGGCGATCTTGCCGGCGGGCATGGTCGGATGCGTCGCGAAATACTGCGAGCCCAGCAGTCCCTGCTCCTCGGCCGCCACGAACAGCAGCATGATCGAACGCCGCGGCGGCTGGGGCATTGCCTTGAATGCCTTGCCCATCGCCAGCAGCATCGCGACGCCGGAGGCGTTGTCCATCGCGCCGTTGTAGATCTTGTCGCCGGTGGCGTCCGGCGCGCCGATGCCGAGGTGGTCGTGGTGCGCGCTGTAGATCACGTACTCGTCCGCCAGTTGCGGATCGGAGCCGTGCAACACGCCGTACACGTTGGCGGTGGTGGAGCGGGTGATCTTGTTGGTGAAGTCCAACGAAGTGGTGACGCCCAGCGGCAACGGCTTGAAGTCCTTCGATCTGGCCGATTCGACCAGCTGGTCCAGGTCGTTGCCCGACAGTTTCACCAGCTCGCGCGCCGCGCTCTCGGTGAGCCAGCCCTTCACCTGTATGCGCGGCTCGTTCTCCGCCGGCAGCTCGACCTGCTCGCCGCTCCACGACGTCTGCACCACTTGGAACGGATAGCCGGCCGAGGGCGTGGTGTGAATGATGATCGCACCGACGGCGCCGTGCCGCGCCGCGCTCTCATACTTGTAAGTCCAGCGGCCGTAGTACAGCCGCGTGTCGCCGGCGAACAGATTCGGATCCCAGTCCGGATCGTTGTTCAGCATCAGCAGCACCTTGCCCTTGACATCCTGGCCCTTGAAATCGTCCCAGCCGTACTCGGGTGCCTGGATGCCGTAGCCGACGAACACCACCTCGGCATTCTTGATCGAGGCCTTCTCGCTCTGCACGCCGCTACCGGCGATGTACTGGTCCCACCACTTGAAGCCGACGCTCTTGCCGCCTTTGCTGAACTTCCATTCCTTGGGCATGCGCGCCTCGATGCCGACCACATCGAAGCTCTGCTGCCATGAACCGTCGGCGCCGCCCGGCGCAAAGCCGATCTGCTTGAGCTGCTCGACCAGGTAGTCGCGCGTCTTGGTGTCGGCCGGCGTGGCCGGGCCCCGGCCTTCGAACTCGTCAGATGAGAGGGTCGCGATCTGCGTACGCAAGTAGTCCGCGGTGATCTGTTCAGCCGCCTGTTTCGCTTCGGCGCTGACCACCGGCGGCGGTTCGGCCGCCTGCGGCGCCGGAGCCGGCTGCTGGCGCTTGCACGCAGCGAAGGAAACGGTGACGCCGAGCAGCGCGGCAATCAATGCCCCGCGCCGCAGAGTTGCATGAGCAGCTGTATACATTGAAGCTCCAAGCTCGCTGATTTCAGCGGAAAATTGCGAGGCGCAGCACTCTACCACCGCACGCCGACCGCGCAACCCTGCGACAACTTGCGTGAGCGGGACTTAATCTTCCGTGCATCCCGGCAGGCCGGAAGTGGCGGATTTTTCGCGATTTTGCGGTGAACGGCCAAGGCCGGCGCTGCCCGGGCATACGGGCTTGCCCTGGCTATGCATGCGTCGCGTCGTATTCGACATTCGCAATCCAGTTGCGCTTGCGCCGGGCGAGACGAACCTCTTCGCTCTCGTTGTCGAACGATGCGGAAGCCCGTTGCAGCAGCGCCGGATCGACTCCTTCGAACGCGTTCACGTTGACGACTGCGTACAGATGCCCGTCGATGCGACTGATCACCACCGGCGCCACGCCGCACTTCGCGCAGACGTGAAAATCCGCGGTCTTGGTACCGAAGGCGTACTTCGACACGAGCGCAGGCTCGATGACGTTGATTCTGAGCGAGCCTGCGGGACAGGAGGTCCAGACTCCACCGTGCTTCACGCAGAACGAGCACGAACAGGCACGTGCCGGAATCTGCATGGGCTCGGACTGCCAATCGAGCTCGAAGCAAATGTTGCCGCAGTGACATCGGCCCCGGATCAGCATGGCAGCTCCTGAAGTGTCTGGATGCACGCGCCGATTATGAAGGGCCCACGATGGCTTGCGAGAGCCTCGGCGGACAGTGCCGATTCACACGTCGCAAATCTACTTACAGCACCGCAACCGAGGATCACAAGCCCGCTGTTCCGGAGTTCCATCCCGTAACCCGACACATCCGACAGCGCAGCCCGAGCGCGTTTATCCGCGTCAGCGTGGCCCAAACAGTGACGCAGTCGACGTGGGCCGCGCATCGGGACCGGACGAGTTCGCAGCATCCGCCGGATCGGGCCGCTTTCGTTGAAATTTCCGGCCTCGGTCACAGTGTTTCCGGCGGCCGCGGCCGATAACTGCGCAGCAATGGATACGACTTACACCCTGCTTGCCGATCTGCCTCGCCTGGTGGCCCTGGCCATCTCGGTCACGGCGGCATTGATTGCCCTTGGCGCCTATCTGCGGCGCCGGCCTTCCGAATTCGCCACCGTGCAGCGCCGACCGGTACCGCCGCTCGAAGGGATCATCTATCGCGACGCCCCGACGGTGCGGGTGGTCGATTCGCAGCGGGTCGACCGGCTGCGCAAGGTGGTGCGACTGGCGCCCGGCAAGCACGTCGACATCCTGGAAAGCCGGGTCGGGATGACGCCGCGCTTCCGCATCACGCTCAAGCGCATCGTGCGCATGGAAGAAGCCACGGTAGCGCACATCGCGGTCGACTTCGGCGGCACCACCGTCAGCTGCGGACCGCTGGTCGAGGAAATTGCCTTCAACGAATTCGTGCTGCCGCGGGCGGCGCGCGACGAGCCGAGAAACTGCGTATTCCACTACCAGGAAAGCGGCGACGCGCTGGATTTCATGCGCATCAAGCTGCGTGGCGTGGACGCAGACGTCGACATCGCCGAGCTCGATGTGCTGCAGGTCTCGGGACACTGGCCGGCAAGCTGATCGCTAGGTCCGGGACATGGGCGCGCATAATCCGCGCATGTCCGATCGCAAACTTCCCCGCTCCTTCTACGCCCGCGAAGCGCTCAGCGTGGCCCGTGAGCTGATCGGCCAGCATCTGGTACACGTGAATGCCCATGGCCGACAGGTGGGGCGCATCGTCGAGACCGAAGGGTACAAGGGACCGACGGATCTCGCGGCCCACTCGTCCCGCGGACGGACCAAGCGCACCGAGGTCATGTTCGGCCCGGCCGGTCACGCGTACGTCTACCTTATATATGGCTTCTGGGACTGCCTGAACGTGGTCTGCGCCACCGAAGACGTGCCGCACGCGGTCCTGATCCGGGCGGTGGAACCGGTCGAAGGTGTGACGAACACCACCCACGGGCCCGGACTGCTGTGCCGCGCATTGCATGTCGACCGCAGCCTCAACGGCACCGACATGACCGGTGACATTCTCTGGATAGAGCGCCCCGCCGATTACCGCAAGCCGCGCATAGAGCGCAGTCCGCGCATCGGCGTGGACTATGCGGGCCTGTGGGCAGCGAAGCCCTGGCGGTTCTTCGACGCAAGCTCGCCGTATGTCTCGACAGTGACTGCGGCGCGGCGCCGCCGGATGCTCCATGGCGCGGTCCAGGCGCCGCCAGCGAAGAGAAGCGGCATGGCGGAATCGTCACGGAAGCGTCAGTCGAAGAACTGACCACAGGCCCTCGACGGACATCGCCGTCCGCAGCGCGTTCATCGGCGAATGAATCCGGACCGCCAGGGATGCTCAGACGCTCCTAGCCATTTCTCGCGCAAAGCCTGCCCTCGACCTGATCGGGGGCGGGAATCCACCGCCTCCGCCACACGAACTCCCGCCCCGCCTGCGCCGGACTGGCTCTGCGCGGAGTGACGAAATAGACCAAGCCTTTCCTGCGGGTACCGCCTGCCGGCGGCTTTGAGCTTTTGGCCCGGCGCCGGCAGCGTTAATATTCGCCCCCCTTCCGCCCGCCGGACCCGCGCCGGCAGCCTCGAGTGGCCGTTTCCATGCTTCCCGCCCGCGACCTGTTCTCCTATCGCAAATACTGGGCCGCCCGCTTCGGCAGCGCCCCGTTCCTGCCCATGTCACGGCCGGAGATGGAGGCGCTCGGCTGGGACAGCTGCGACATCATCATCGTGACCGGCGATGCCTACGTCGATCACCCCAGCTTCGGCATGGCCATCATCGGCCGGGTGCTGGAGGCGCAGGGCTTCCGCGTCGGCCTGATCGCCCAGCCGGACTGGCGCTCCACGACGGACTTCGAGCGGCTGGGCCGGCCGAACCTGTTCTTCGGCATCACCGGCGGCAACATGGATTCGATGGTGAACCGCTACACCTCGGACCGCCGCGTCCGCAGCGACGACGCCTACACACCCGGCGGCCGGGGCGGCGCGCGGCCGGACCGCTCGGTGATCGTCTACTCGCAGCGGGTGCGTGAGGCCTTCAACGACATGCCGGTGGTCATCGGCGGCATCGAGGCCAGCCTGCGGCGTATCGCCCATTTCGATTACTGGTCGGAGAAGGTGCGGCGTTCGCTGCTGCTCGACTCCAAGGCCGACGTGCTGGTGTACGGCAACGGCGAGCGCCAGATCGTCGAGCTCGCGCATCGGCTCGCCAAGGGCGAGAAGATCGGCAGCATCACCAATCTGCGCGGCACCGCGTTCGTACGTAACGCGCTGCCGGAAGGCTGGACCGAGATCGACTCCACCAGCATCGACGAGCCCGGCCGGGTCGACCCGCCGCTGGATCCCTACCTCGATACGACCAAAACCGATCGGCCGGGCACGCAGCAGGCCTCAGGCGATCAGAAGTCCGACACGACGCCACGGAACTCAGCATCGAGCGGTACTGCCGATTCCATTGTGGCAACCGCCGCTTCGCAGCCGGGCGCTGCAGCGGCACAGGCGAGCTCTGCGCATCAAGCTTCCGCCAACAAGGCAGCACCTGCCGCTTGCAACGCATCGCAACCTGCGACTCGCGTGGTCAAGTTCTATCGCCAGGTTCCCAGCTCGGACCGCGCGCAGTCCGTCATCCGCATGCCGGCGTTCGAGCAAGTGGTCAACGACCCGGTGTTGTACGCCCACGCCTCGCGCATCCTGCATATGGAAGCGAATCCAGGTAACGCGCGCGCGCTGGTGCAGCGTCACGGCAATGTGGATGTATGGCTGAATCCACCACCGCTGCCGCTCACCACGAAAGAAATGGATGCGATCTACGAGCTGCCGTATCGACGCGTGCCGCATCCGTTCTACGGCAAGGACAAGATCCCGGCGTACGAGATGATCCGTTTCTCGATCGCGATCCAGCGCGGCTGCTTCGGCGGCTGCACCTTCTGCTCGATCACCGAGCACGAGGGTCGCGTCATCCAGAACCGCTCGGAAAATTCCATCATTCGCGAGATCGAGACCATCCGCGACAGCGTGCCGGGCTTCACCGGCGTGGTCTCCGACCTGGGCGGGCCGACCGCCAACATGTACCGGCTGGCCTGCAAGTCGCCCAAGATCGAGGCGGCCTGTCGCCGGCCGTCGTGCGTGTATCCGGGCATCTGTCCCAACCTCAACACCGATCACACGCCGCTGATCAAGCTGTACCGACGCGCCCGCGCGCTGCCGGGCATCAAGAAGATCCTGATCGGCTCCGGCGTACGCTACGACCTGGCGGTGGAATCGCCCGAGTACGTGAAGGAGCTGGTGCAGCACCACGTCGGCGGCTATCTGAAGATCGCGCCGGAGGCGATCGGCGAAGGGCCGCTGTCGAAAATGATGAAGCCCGGCGTCGGCACCTACTATCGCTTCAAGGAGCTGTTCGACAAGTACTCCAAGGAGGCCGGCAAGGAGCAGTACCTGATTCCTTACTTCATCGCCGCGCACCCCGGCACCACCGACGAGGACATGCTGGAGCTGGCGCTGTGGCTGAAGAAGAACGGTTTCCGCGCCGACCAGGTGCAGGCGTTCCTGCCGTCGCCGATGGCGACGGCCACCGCCATGTGGCACTCGGGCAAGAATCCGCTCAAGAAAGTCACTCATGCCAGCGAGAGCGTGGCGATCCCGAAAGGGCTCAAGATCCGGCGTCTGCACAAGGCTTTCCTGCGTTATCACGACGCCAACAACTGGCCCATCCTGCGTGAAGCGCTGCGTCGCATGGGGCGCTCCGACCTGATCGGCGCCGGCAAGCATCACCTGGTGCCGATCTGGCAGCCCAAGGGCACCGGCGATGCGCCGGAAGGCCGGCGCTCGGCGGCGTATGCGAAGCGCACGCCGTGCGCGCCCGCTACTTC
>JBDHQY010000150.1:0-6348 GCA_039807315.1 Steroidobacter sp.
GAGCCGGCGACGGCGGCCTACGAGCCTGAAGTCGGTCAGTACGGCAAGGACGTGGTCTGGGTTCCCACCGCCGAGTCATTGGTGGATCAGATGCTGCGCATGGCTGCAATCACGCCGCAGGACTATCTGGTCGATCTGGGCTCGGGAGACGGTCGCACGGTGATCACCGCTGCGCGGCGTGGCACCCGTGCGCATGGCATCGAATTCAATCCCGACCTGGTCAAGCTGTCGCGCCAGGCGGCCCGCGAGGCCGGGGTTTCCGACAAGGCGAGCTTCACCGAGGGAGATATCTTCGAATCGGATTTCTCCGACGCTACCGTCGTCACCTTGTTCCTGTTGCCGCAGCTGAACCTGCGGTTGCGCCCGGCGCTGCTGGACATGAAACCCGGCACGCGCGTGATATCGAACTCCTTCGACATGGGCGAGTGGCAGCCGGACGATGCCGTCGATGCAGGCTCCAATTGCGTATCCTTCTGCCGTGCCTACAAGTGGATCGTGCCCGCGCAGGTCGCGGGCACCTGGACCCTGCACGACAAGGCATCCCTCTCGCTCAGTCAGAACTTTCAGAAACTGCAGGGGCAGCTGGCGACGAATGGCAGGCGGCATGCCATCAGCGAGGCCGCCATGCAAGGCACGCGGATCGCCTTCGTCGCCAACGGCCGCCAGTACACCGGCGAGGTCGATGGCGAGCGCATGACCGGCCGGGATGACGCCGGCAACGCCTGGACTGCCATACGCCAGAAATGATCGAACGTGACGCAGCGGCGGCCGCCGAAGCATCCCGGTTGCCGCAAAGAAGTCGGTGACGTCGATGGGCCGCTTGATCGAGCGTCCGCAGTCGCTGCCGCTGCGCCGCTTCCTCTACCAGGTGCACCTCTGGGTCGGCGTTGCGGCAGGGCTCTACGTGTTGGTCGCGTGTCTTTCCGGGGCGGCCCTGATGTTCCGGATCGACTTGCAGCGTGCCTCGTATCCGCAGCTGCTGGTGGCGCGTTCGGCGGGTCCGACGGCCGGGGCGGCGACGATTCTGCAGAGCCTGGCCGAGCGCTATCCGCACGCGCAGATCGCCGGTATCGATGCTCCGACCACCTTGCGGGCGACCTATCTGGCGTACGTTCTGGATGCCGGTTCCTTCCGCACCGTGCTGCTCGATCCTTCCACGGCCGAGGTCCTCGGCGAGCTGCCCGAGCAGTCCGCCATTCGCCTGCTGCAGGACCTGCACTTCAATCTGCTGGCAGGCAAGCCGGGGCGTGCGATCAACGGCATCGGTGCGCTGTGCCTGCTGATCCTGTGTTTGACCGGAATCGTGATCTGGTGGCGCGGTCGCGCCCGCTGGAAGAGTGGATTTGGCGTGCGCCGCAACGCAGGCTGGCCGCAGCTGGTCCGGGATCTGCACAGCGCGGCCGGCATCTGGAGCGTTCTGCTCATTGGCATGTGGAGCATCACCGCCCTGAGCTTCACCTTTCCAAAACAGTTTCGAGCCGCGCTGAACACGGTTTCCACGATCAGCAGCGTCACCGCGCCTGGTTCCGATGTCACCCGCAAGCAGCCGGGAGCGGCGCCCACATGGGATGTCATGATCGAGCGCGCTCGGCAAGCGGCGCCCGGACGCCATGTGGCGCGAGTCATCGCTCCTTCAGGAGCGGACAAGACGTTCCAGGTGTTGTTTGCAGACCGGCAGCCAACGCCCGCCGGAACGCTTTCGTTGGTCAGCGTGCATCTGGATCAATACAGCGGCGAGTTGTTGAGCGTGCGCGAGCGGGGTACGCGTTCCTTCGCCGATGCCGTCCTGGAATGGGCGGCGCCGCTGCATGTGGGAAATTTCGGCGTTCCAGGCGTGAGATTCGTCTGGTTCGTGCTGGGGCTGGCGCCACCGCTGTTGTTCGCGACCGGAGCAATCACTTGGTGGCGTCGCGTCGTACGTCCAGCACGCCAGCATGAGCTGGCGCGCAACGGATGACGGCTCAACGCGCCCTGGCGACCGTAGGCTGACAAAGTTACGCCACCCCGCTTGTGCCCGGTCGCGCATTTGCAGATGAGTGACGATCGAGCATGCAAGCGCTCGGGTGACCTGCGTGGCGAGTCTCGGCAACTCGCCCCGCCAGCTCCGGTGAATCGACTCGCACGCCCGGCGCTTACTCGATTTCAATTCACCGCAACCTGCCGTTGCCGCGGTATATGCTCAGCCCGACTGGTGACGGGCTGCAATCGGTGCGCACGTCGAGTGATGCGGATCGCACTACAAAATGGGGAACGCGAATGCCCGGACCGACCCACAGAGCGCTCTTTACGCTGACGGCATGCATTGCAGCTGCGTTGCAGATATCGATCACAGCACCAGCATGTGCGGCAGAGACGCCGCCCGCGGGGGCAGTGGATGACGCGCGCATCCGTGCCGAGAGCGCTACCGGAGACAACTGGTTGGTGAATGGAGCTGGCTACGGACAGACTCACTATAGCCCGCTGCGCGCCATCTCCCAGAACAACGTCGGCCAGCTGGGTCTGGCATGGTCGCTCGATATCGACAGCCGCACGGGATTGGCGGTGGAGCCGCTCATGGTCGATGGCACCCTTTATCTTGCCGGCCATCTCGACCGGGTATTCGCGGTGGATGCGGCGAGCGGCCGTTTGCGTTGGCAGTTCGATCCCAAGACTCCGCTCGTCAACATCAATCACTCCTATTCCGCACGCTCGACGCGAGGGGTCGCAGTTTGGAACGGCAAGGTGTATGTCGGAACCGGCGACTGTCGCCTGGTGGCGATCGACGCATCTTCGGGAAAGCAACTCTGGGAAGCGCCCGTCTGCACCGATGAGGTAAGGCCGATGGCAGGGATAACCGGCGCGCCGCGCGTCGGCGGTGGGCGGGTCTATATCGGCTACAACGGTGATACGGGTGCGCGCGGCTCCGTGGTGGCAATAGATGCAGAGACCGGCAAGCTGGCCTGGCGCGCATGGAACATTCCGGGAGATCCTCGCAAGGGATTCGAGAACAAGGCATTGGAACGCGCTGCGGCGACATGGAAGATTCCGGGCGGCTGGAAGGATGGTGGCGGCGGAGTATGGGAAGCCATCACCTACGACGACCAAGCGAAGCTGGTCATCTACGGCACGGAAGGCCCGCACGTCGATGAGGATCGGCTCTACAGCAACTCCATCGTGGCGGTGCATGCCGATACCGGCGAGTTTGCCTGGTACGTGCCGACCTTCAAGTACAAACCCGCAGGATATTCGGGAGGCGTGGACAACTTTCACGTCCTGGTGACCGAGCTCGACGTGAAAGGCCAGAAACGGCGCGTGGTGTTGACGGCTCCGCGCTTCGGCGCGCTCTTCGTCATCGACGTGAAGACCGGCGAGATCATTTCGCAGCGATTGATCCGCGAGCGCCCGGCCGATCAGCAGAGTCCGCCGACGGCCGCGGGGGAGCCGCGATCACGTACCGATCACAATTGGTTTCCCATGAGCTTCAGCCCGCAGACGGGTCTGCTCTACATTCCGGCGTTCGACGACATCGCCGATCGGCGTCGCGCCAAGGGGACCGCGCTCGGCCGCCTGATCGCCTGGGATCCTGCAAGCCAGACGGCGCGCTGGTCGGTCGGTCAGCCGTATTCTTTGAACGGCGGCGCCCTGTCGACCGCGGGCGGGCTGGTTTTCCAAGGACAGGGCAGCGGCGAGTTCGTGGCGTACGGCGCCGACTCCGGCCGCGTTCTCTGGTCGGTCAAGACCGGTTCCTCCATTCAGTCGACTCCGATCACCTACCGGCTGAACGGCGAGCAATTCATTCTCCTGCCCGTGGGCTACGGTTCGAATTCGCGGCTGTTCGGCGGCAACACCGGATTCGCGTCGTCCGAGGCCATGCGTGGACCCGCCAGACTGTATGCCTTCAAGATCGGCGGCCAGACGCCTTTTCCCTATCCGCAGGTAACCGTTCCGCCGGTGCCAAGGCCTCCCGAGCAAACAGCCGATGCGCAGACCATCGAGCGTGGACATGAGCTGGTTCGAGACTTCTCCTGCTGGAGCTGCCACGGTGGCGATGCGCTCGATGGAATTCGCGCATGGGAACTGGATGGTGCGATCCCTGACCTGCGATACATGCCGGCGCAGACCCACGCCCAGTTCCTCGCCATCGTGCTCGGCGGCACTCGCCGCGCATATGGGATGCCGGGATTCTCCGACGGACAATCCAATCCGGGTTATCCGCCGATTCCGAAGATGACCGCCGAGCAGGCGCAGGCGATCCACGCCTTCATCGTGAGCCAGGCGTGGAAGGCTTATGACGCCGAGCAGGCGGCGAAGCGCAACAATGCGGCAGCTCGCCCCGCGTCCCCCTGATCAGGGAGACGCGAGACGCAGCGGCGATCTGCCGGGAGCGGTGCTCAAGGAGGATCGGCCCATCAGAGCATCTGCGCGCGCAGCGTCTTCGCCGCGGCCACCATGTTGGTCAGCGCAGCGGTCACCTCGCTCCATTGGCGGGTCTTCAAGCCGCAGTCGGGATTGACCCAGAGCCGCTCGGCCGGAATGCGCTCGGCGGCTTTGCGCATCAGCTGCACGATGTGCTCCTGCGTCGGAATGTTGGGCGAATGAATGTCGTAGACGCCGGGGCCGATCTGGTTCGGGTACTTGAAATGCTCGAAGGCATCGAGCAGCTCCATGTCCGAGCGCGAAGTCTCGATGGTGATGACGTCGGCATCCATCGCGGCGATCGAGGCGATGATGTCGTTGAACTCCGAATAGCACATGTGCGTGTGGATCTGGGTTGCATCCTGCACGCCGTTGGCGGCGATGCGGAACGACTCCACTGCCCAGTCCAGGTATTCCTGCCACTGCGACTTGCGTAGCGGCAGGCCTTCGCGCAGCGCCGCTTCGTCGATCTGGATGATCCGCACGCCGGCCTTTTCCAGGTCCAGCACCTCGGCGCGAATGGCCAGCGCCAGCTGCTTGCACGAGACCGAGCGCGGCTGGTCGTCGCGCACGAACGACCAATTCAGGATGGTGACCGGGCCGGTGAGCATGCCCTTCATCGGCCGTTGGGTGAGCGAGGCGGCGAACCTGATCCATTCGACGGTCATCGCCCGCGGGCGGCTGACGTCGCCGAACAGGATCGGCGGCTTCACGCAGCGCGAGCCGTAGGACTGCACCCAGCCGAACCGGCTGAACGCGTAGCCGTCGAGCTGTTCGCCGAAGTACTCGACCATGTCGTTGCGCTCGGCTTCGCCGTGGACGAACACATCCAGACCCAACGCCTGCTGCTCGCTCACGCTGTGTGCGATCTCGGCGCGCATCGCCGCGTGGTAAGCGGCTTCGTCGATCCTGCCTGCCTTGAACTGGCTGCGGGCGTGACGGATCTCGGCGGTCTGCGGGAAGGAGCCGATGGTCGTCGTTGGGAATTTCGGCAGCCCGAGCTGCGCTGCCTGCTTGGATGCGCGCTCCATGTAAGTGTCCTGGCGACGGCCGAGCTGCGGGGTGATCGCTGCCACAGCGGCCTTGATGGCCGGATTGTTGACTCGCGGCGAACTGCGACGGGCCTCGATGGCGCTACGGTTGGCGTCCAGTTCGGCTTGCACCGTGGTGCGGCCGTGCCGCAGGGCGGCGGCGATGACCTGCAGCTCCTGCAGCTTTTGCAGGGCGAAGGCCAGCCAGGACCTGACCTCCGGGTCGAGTTGCTGCTCGCTGCTCAGGTCCACCGGTACGTGCAGCAGCGAGCACGAGGGTGCGAGCCACAGGCGTTCGCCGAGTTTCCCGGCCACGGGCTCCAGCCAGTCCAGCGTGGCGTTGAGGTCGGTCTTCCAGATGTTGCGACCGTTGATCACTCCCAGCGACAGCACGCGATCCGCCGGCAACTGCGCCACCAGCGCCTCGACTTCGTTGCGTGCATTGATGGCGTCCAGGTGCACGCCTTGGACCGGCAGGCTGCACACCAGGGGCAGGTTCTCGAGCAGCTGGCCGAAGTACGTGGTCAGCAGCAGCTTCATCTTGCCGGTGTGCAGCGCCCGATAGGCCGTCGCGAACGCCTGTTGCCAGCGCGGCTCGAGCTCGGTGACCAGAATAGGTTCATCGATCTGAATCCATTGCACCCCCTGAGCGGCGAGGGTGTGCAGCAATTCGACATAGACCGGCAGCAGACGCGGCAGCAGCGCGAGCTTGTCGGAATCATCCTTGGCCTTGCCGATCGACAGATACGTGACCGGGCCGACGATCACGGGTTTGGCCGCGACGCCCTGCGCCCTGGCTTCGGCCAGCTGCTGCAGCAGGCGCGAGGCATCGAGCTTGAACTCGGTGCCGGCGTCGAGCTCGGGCACGATGTAGTGGTAGTTCGTGTCGAACCACTTGGTCATCTCGCCCGCGGCGACGCCG
>JBDHQY010000151.1:0-6346 GCA_039807315.1 Steroidobacter sp.
CCAGGGTCGCGATGCTGACCGGGGGACGCGGCGCGTAGCGTTCTTGCAGGTGCTTGTACATCGTCAACTCATCTATCGGATCGGACGCCGGCCGCGGGTGGACATGAGGGGCCGCATCGGGAAATGACGATGCCCGCGCGCGTCTAAGCCCCCCCCCCAGCCGACGGGCGCCAAGGATGAACGAGGGGGGTGCAAACATCAACTTTGCTGCGGCTGTGCGCCGCTGCGCAACGCCAGGCCGTGACGAGCGCAGGATCGGCGAATGATGGCGGACTGCGCTGCAGACTGGAGCGACTGCGGCCGCCTCCCCGCCCCAATAATATGTATAGCCGGCCGCAGCCGGCTCAGTCGGCCGTGCTCTTGAGCGGATTGTAGTAGTGCCGGCCGCGCCGGATGCGGCGGATCTCCGCGAACAGCTGCTCGTAGTCGTGCTCGTTGCCGATGAAATCGGCCTGCGCCGCGTTCACGATCAGCAGCGGCGAGCTGTCGTAGGCATGGAAGAACCTCGCATAGGCTTCCTGGAGCTTTTCCAGATAGGCCCGGTCGATGCTCTGCTCGTAGCGGATGCCGCGGCGCGCGATGCGCTCCAGCAGCACGTCGATCGGCGCCTGCAGGTAGACCACCAGGTCGGGTACCGGCGTGTCGATGGCCACGCGCGCATAGATCTGCTCGTACAGCCCGAACTCCTCCTCGTCGAGCGTCAGGCGCGCGAACAACCGGTCCTTGTCGATCAGGTAATCGGCGACGCGCACGGTATCGAACAGATCGTGCTGGCGGATATCTTCGAGCTGGCGTGTGCGCTGAAAGAGAAAGCACAGCTGGGTGGGCAACGCCGCAGCTCGTGGATTGCGATAGAAGCGTTCGAGGAACGGATTCTCATCCGCCTGCTCCAGGATCAGCTCGCTGCCGAAACTGCGCGCCAACCGGCGCGCCAGGCTGGTCTTGCCGACGCCGATGGGGCCTTCGACGACGATGAAACGATGCGGCGCGGCGACCGGAGAGTTCTCGGACATGGAGCTGTTCTTATGAAATAGGCGTCAGGCCCGCACGGCCGACGCGCTCTGCCAGATCCCTGACCCGTCCGTGCCCGGGCACGAGCAGGTCCGGCGCGATATCCGCGAGAGGATACAGGACGAAATTGCGCACCGGCACGCCAGGGTGCGGGATCGTGAGATCCGCCTGGTCCACGCGCTCGGTGCCGAACACCAGCAGATCGAAATCGATGCGGCGCGGTCCCCAGCGCACCGTCGGCGACTGCCTGCCCATCTGTTTTTCCAACGCTTTGAGCCGCACCAGCAACTCACCCGCGCTCAGTTGGGTGAGCAGTCCGGCGGCGGCATTGACGAAATCCGGTTGACCCTGCGGACCGAGCGGCGCGGTTCGGTACAGCTTCGAGCGACGGACCAGCCGGCATCGATCCAATCCGGCCAGCGATTCGAAGGCGGCGTGGACCTGCGCTCGCGGGTCGTCGAGATTGCTGCCGATGGCGACGTACGCCGGCGTCCAGAGCGCGGACATGAATCGAGCCTAGCCGGCGGCTTTGGTCGTACGCCGCCGACGGCGCCGACGACGGTTGCCGCTGGATGACGGCGACGACGTTGCACCGGGACGTTGTTCGACGCGTGCAATGCGTTCCTCGGCCGGCAACGTCTGGACTTCCGTCCACCAGTCCGCCAGCTCCTGCTCGACCTCGCCCGCGGCAGCGCGCAACAGCAGGAAATCATAGGCTGCGCGGAAGCGCGGATGCTCCAGAAGACGCAGCGCGCGGCGTCCGGACCGAAGCTGAAAGCGGGGCTGCAGGCTGACGATCTCGCGCAATGGCAGCGTGAATCGCTTCGGAACCGCGATGCGCGCCTGCTGACGGGCCGTCACCTGTTCGCAGATATGGGTGATCTGCTGAATCTCGCCGCCTTCCTGCGGACCGGAGCGCTGGTACGCCCGGCTGATCGCGGGCCAGAGCAAGACCGCAAAGAGAAAGGTCGGCGTGACGGATTTTTCAGCCTTCACGCGCTCATCGCTGCTCGCCAGCCCCAGACGCAGCAGTCCTGCCGCCGGCCCCTGCGGCGCCTCGGCCAATGCCACCGCCAGATCGGGAAACAGGTGCTCGAGCAGCCCGTATTTCTCGAGCAGCTCGAAGGTGGTCACCGCGCTGCCTGCGAGGAAGAGCTTGTTGATCTCATCGAAAAGCCGCGCTGGCGGTACTCCGTCGAGCATCGGCGCCAACTTGCTGATAGGCGCAGCGGTGTCCGCGTGAATCTCGAATCCCAGCTTCGCCGCGAAGCGCACGGCGCGCAGCATTCGCACCGGGTCTTCCCGATAACGCGTCTCCGGATCGCCGATCAGGCGCATGATCCGGGCGCGCGCATCGGCAACACCGCCGACGTAGTCCCAGATCGAGAAATCCTCGATGTTGTAGTACAGCGCATTGGCCGTGAAATCGCGGCGCCAGACGTCCTCTTCGATGGTGCCGTACAGGTTGTCGCGCAGAATCCGGCCGCGCGCATCGAGCACACGATGGCCGCCCTCATCGACGCTATTGTCCTCGTCCACCGGCGTATGCGCCGCGCGGAAGGTCGCGACCTCGATGATCTCGTAGCCGAAACGCACGTGCGCAAGATGAAACCGCCGGCCGATCAGCCGGCAGTTGCGGAACAATTGCTTGACCTGCTCCGGGTGCGCGTTGGTTGCGACATCGAAGTCCTTCGGGTTCAGTCCGAGCAGCAGGTCGCGCACCGCCCCACCCACCAGGAATGCCTGAAAGCCGGCATCCTTGAGCCGGTACAGCACCTTGAGCGCACTGGGGGAGATATTCGCCCGCGAAATCGGGTGGCCGTCCCGCGGGACGATCAACGGCTGGTGGACAGCAGCACTTTTTGTGAGATTCGAGTCGTTCAATAGCACACGCGCACTTGAGCAGTGAGAAGCGCGCCGTATAATACAGGCTGATCCGGCGTTCGACCGGTCATTCCGCTCCCATCGTCTAGAGGCCTAGGACACAGCCCTCTCAAGGCTGGTACGAGGGTTCGAATCCCTCTGGGAGCGCCACTTCTCTGCAAGGCCCTGATTCCAAAGGGCCTGGCCCTCTCAGCGCTCGGTGTGCTCCGCCGCCGGGTCAAGACTGACCCCCGGTAGGCTTGCGCAGTGGCGTCTGGCACTGCCGCGCCAGTCACCGCCGAGCCTCACTCGAATCGCATGGCAGCCAGTGCCACGATCCTTCAGCGACTTGAAATCCGTCGGCGCCAGACCGCATGAAGGCTGGACGAGAATCACGATGCATCGCCTTTCACTTGGGCAGGCTTCTCTGCCATCGCGAATGAAGCGCGAATAGGCCTTCTCCATAATGACCAGGACGTATCGCGCTGCTGGGCAACAGTGAGCGTATCGGCACGTGGATCTGCAGCAGCTCAAAGATATGCGCCTAGTGGAAGCTGCGGACGCTCGCACCCGACCTGCCTTCCCCTCGTTTCGACCGGGATACGGCGCCTACTCGTCAGCTCTTTGCCTTTGCGATCGCCTCGCGCACCCACTCACGTCACTGCCGGATGGAGGTTCGCCGAAAGACGACGGCGGGCACTTGGCGCAACCGACCAAGAAGCGGAAGCCAGGACTGGCGCAATCCATGCGCGCACCGCTACGGCTTACGGCTGCAGCAGTTCCGACGTTGCCTCGATGTTCCTGGGTTTCTGGTTGTACACCAGCGGGCCAGGCAATTTCACACCCACGCTTTCGAGATAGGCGGCATTGGCGCGCTCGTCCAGATACCAATCCATGTTCTTCCCAACGCCTCTGGGTTCGCTGGCGCTGGGACGGTCCTCGAAATAGGTATAGACCGGGCTGTTCTTGTACGCCCACTGCAAGCGGCCATCGTCGCGCTTCACGACGGTCCAGGAGCCCACCGGCTTGTCGTCGCTTCTCGCTCGAAGGATGGGCCATATCGCCGTGCAACCTCCGGCGCACAGCGAGCGCCCAGCGGGCTCGCCCTTGAAAATGTAGAGCGGCAGCAGTTGCGGGAAGGATTTATAGACCCAACCCCCGGTGGCGTCCTGCGACAAAGCGACGGCTCCCGGATAGGACATGATTTCTTCCGCAGGCTCCGACGCGGCCGCCGATTGGGCCCATACAACGAATACCGCACTGAGCAACACGCAAAGCCTACGCATTTTCAACCTCCATCGCTCGGGGCGTGGAAACGACGACCCAAGATAGCACTGTCGGAGATGCGTCACCCCCGTCTGCAATGGCTCGGCGATTCAGAGGCCCGCCCCAGCGAGAATCTCCACCACGCGCCTTCTCACCGCGCGCAAACAAGGACGCCAACCGAGATCGAGACTTAGCGTAGAGAATTCGCCGAAAGGCGTCCAGCGAGAGCCGGTTGTCCGCGACCCGCAGCGGCACTCAGCCGGGTCGCCCATCGGCCCTGGGCCGCAGCAGAATCGGCGCATAGCTCAGCAGCAGCAGCAGGAACGCCACGACCCACAGCCCAGCGGCGGCCCAGATGGCCCATTCTCGATATGAACCGAGCGCCGTGGCGAAAGCTCGTACCAGTGCGGCAGCGCCGAGCAGGCCGTAGGCGAACACAACCTGGTTCGACACCACCAGCGCACGTCCCGTGTGACCAAGCGAGGCACGCGTGATGACCGCGACGATCATCGTGGCGGCGGCACCGACCGTCAGCGCGTGCAACCAATCGGTGGCCCAGGCGGCGCCGGTGCTCAGGGAAATCGCTTTCAACGCGAGACCGATCGGCAGCCACAGATAGGCAACGTGCAGAATCCACACGATCGGCTCGCGCATCGAGCGCGATCCTTGCCAGCCAGCGAGGCGCACTGCATGCAGCGCGGCGGCCAGGCCGGCAACGAGCGCAGCCATCCAGCCGATGCCGACGAACGCATCGATGACGACGATCAGGGCCATGGCCGCGATGGTCGCGCCATCGAGCCAGCGGAAGCTGCGCACTTCGGCAGTGATACCGCTTCTGCGCAGCGCGTTTGCGGTGAACGCGGGCACGATCCGCCCGCCGATCACCGTAACCAGCAGCAGCACCACATCGATTCCTGCAAGCAGCGTATCGCGGGCGAGCACGATATCTGCGCCTGCCATCGAGTACAGAAACGTTGCATCGGCAGCCCAAAGCACGCCGACGACAATGAGCAGCGGCGTGTTGCGATTCCGGGAGCGCAGCAGGGGGACGGCAAGGAGCAGCGCCAGCCCGGGAAGAAATGCCAGTTCCGCCGTCGCCACGAGCCACGGTGGCAGCCAGGTCGCGCAGGCGAACGCAATCCGCCCGCACAGCCACAGCACGCAGAGCACCACCAGCGGCCAGCCGCCGAAGCCTTTCGTCCCCGTCCAGCTCGGCACCGCCGTCAGCAGAAAACCCGCCACCGCCGCGGCAATGAAGCCGAACAGCATTTCGTGTCCGTGCCAGAGCATCGGCGGAAGAGTCGGCAACGGCATCAGGCCGCGCGTCCAGATCGACATCCATGCGATAACGGCAACCAGCGCATACGCGAAGGCCGCGAGGAAAAACGGGCGGAACCCGTAGGAGAACAAGACCAACCGCGGCGCACGGCTGTCTGATCGTTCCTGCATGTCCATCAGCCGTCTCCCTGCATCGAACCGATCTCGACGCCCTGGAGTCTATGGGCGCGCGGCTCGCGCGCGCCGAAGATCAGCAAATACACCGCCGGCACGACGAGCAGTGAAAAGAGCGGCGCCGTAAGCATACCGCCGATGATCGGCGCAGCGACGGGCCGCATCACATCGACTCCCGGCCCCTCGGAGATCATGAGCGGCAACAGGCCACCGAGAATCACTGCAACCGTCATCGTCTTGGGGCGCAAGCGCAGCAGTGCGCCGCGCATCACCGCTGTTCGCGTGACACCTCGCGAACCGATGGGGGTGAGACTCGACAATGCCCGCGCCTCCTGATCGAGATAAAGCAGCATCACCACGCAGAACTCGGCCGCGACACCGGCCAGCGCCAGAAAGCCCACCGCCGTCGCGAACGACCATTGGTAGCCAAGGAGATATGTCACCCAGGCTGCGCCGCTGGCCGCGAACGGCATGCTGCCGATGACCACAGCAACACGCTTCCAGCACCTGAAATGCCAGTACAGGATCGCGGTGACGGCAAGCAGCGTGATCAGACTGATGCCGACCAGCCGAGTCGTCGCCGACTGCAACCGCTGATACTGGCCAACCCAGCTCAGTGTATAGCCGGCTTCCTGCAGATCGGCACCCTGCAACGCCGCCTGCGCGCGCTCCAGTACACCGGCGATATTCCTGTCTTCCAGATCCAGCAGTACGAATCCCACCGGCCGCGCATTCTCCCTTTTTATTTCCATGG
>JBDHQY010000152.1:0-6320 GCA_039807315.1 Steroidobacter sp.
GACTTTGGATTCGTCCTTTTTTCCGGGATCCACCTGAAAGAACGTCGCGTTAGGAAGTGCTGCGCGGATTAGTCCTGCCGTTTCTATGAGCACGGATATCGGCGTACCTAAGCCTGCAAAGACAACAACTGGCGAGGTCAGTACCTTCCCCGCGACGATCGGTTCCCAGTGGCCCTTCCATTCATGCTGCAGTGCTGCTGAACGCAGGACCCAAGCTTCGGGGTCTCCAGCGTTCACGTTCCGGTGGAGGTAGTAGACGTTCCTGGTCTTTTGGTGCGGAAGATCGGCTGGCGATTCGATGAGGCCGATAGCCTGGCCGGATCCGAGTTGACTCAGCGCGCTGGTGAGAGCGAGATCGAAGTTCAAGGTGACGACGGAAGAGACCGCGCCTTCACATAGCATTGCCGCTGCGATCAAATAGCCTGAATTCGGCGATGCAAGTTTCAAGTTGTACTGCTCGGCGAACCTATCCACCACATGGCGCTGAGCCCCATGTCTCGCAAAGACACTGTCTGCGAGTACGGACAAGTCGCTGGGATCCGGACATTCACCGGCTGCCAGGAGGCCGTCAGCAACCAGCCGGCGATGAACTTCTGTCGAGCACACGGAAGCAATGGGTACACAGGTGGGCGCTTCGATCGAGCACCCCGCACCGATGATCAATGACAGTCTGCCCCCGCCGACGGCCGCTACGGCGGCGAGTAGGTCAGGTGGCAGAGCCATCGCAAAGGTTGCGGATCATTAGGACTGCTTCCCGCTTTTTTTCTTAGATGGCGCGCCCGGAGGGATTCGAACCCCCGACCACCGCGTTCGAAGCGCGATACTCTATCCAACTGAGCTACGGGCGCACAGAAAAACCATCAAACCAGCGTCATGGTCACTCCCTGGTCACTCCGCGTCCGCTGCGAAAATCCTCATCCTCCTAAGCTTCTGATCTTATAACCCGAATCGACTCGATTCGAACCAATCCTTGACTTCTTCGAAGCCGGGTGCTCCATCCAACTGAGCTACGGCCGCGCGGCGGGCGCGCATTGTACTGTGTTCACGGCAATGTGTCCGCAGGTGTCCGCCGACTGTCCGGGCGCTGCCCCGGACAGGTTCCGGTGCCGCCATTGGAGCGTTCCGGAATAGCGTTTCTCCCGGGAAAAACCGTCTTTTCCGGCCGTTGGCACAGCCTGTGCAATATCGAGTGCAAGCGGCCACCCGGACAGGCCGATGGGAGAGACGGACATGCGGCTACCGAACACTCGATTCCTGGGCAAGGCGTTGCCGACCACGATCGGTGCCGGCGCGGTTGCGTTACTGCTGTCCGTTTCGGCGCGGCCGGTGGCTGCGCAGATCAGTGCTGAGCCGGACGGAAATGGGCATCTCGAGGCGCTGCTCGCGCGGCACGACGTGCGCTACGTACTGCAGACGGCTGAAGATGGATTGGCCGATTGCCCTCTCGCTAGCGTGCCCTCCCAAATTTCTATTGCTCCAGCGCATGAGGCCACTGTCGGCACGGCGCCCGCAGTCATCGCGGACAAGCAAGCCATGCAGGAGCATGCACGATGATCTCGGCAGTACCTTCCTCCGACGGTGTCAAGGTCACATCGATCCGCGATACCTCGGGACAGGACCGGCCGGTCGATCCGCGTCCAGCGCTCAAGAAGCGACGTTACAAGCTCGTCGCGGCGGTCTGTGGCGGCTCGTTGCTGCTGCTCATCCTCGTTCTCATTGTGCGCAGCTGGCTTGGTGCGGAAGTGTCGATACCGCGCGAGCGCGTCCGCATCTCGGAGGTAACGCGCGGCAGTTTCATTCGCGACGTCTCGGCACAAGGAACGGTCGTTGCGGCTATCAGCCCGACTTTGTTCGCAGTTGCGTCAGGCACGGTCCACTATCTCGTACAGGCTGGCGACGCGGTAAAAAAGGAGCAGCCTATCGCCCAAATCGACAGCCCCGAGCTGCGCAGCGAGCTGGAGCGCGAGCAGGCTACGCTCGCCAGCCTCGAAGTTGCCGTGCAGCGGCAAAGCATCGACACGCGCCGGCAGCTGCTCGCCAATCAGCAGACCATCGACCTTGCCAACGTCACCATTCAGGCAGCGCAGCGCGAGCAGCAGCGTGCCGAAGATTCGTGGAGCAAGCACCTGATCAGCGAGCGCGACTACGAAAAAGCGCGCGATGATGCAGTGGCCGCCGGGGTCAATCACAAGCACGCTGTAGAAACGGCCGGCTTGCAGAAAGAAAGTCTGGAGTTCGAGCTTCGCGCGCGTCGACTGGAACGCGATCGTCAGCGGCTGGTCGTCGAGGACCTGCAGCGGCGGGTTGCCGACCTGGAGATCAAGTCGCCGGTGAACGGCATCGTGGGAACGCTGGCGGTGAACGAGCGGGCGACGGTGCCGATCAATGCCGCCGTGATCACCGTGGTCGACCTGACGGCATTCGAGATCGAGTTCCAGGTACCGGAGAGTTACGGCGACGATCTGGGGCTGGGGATGGATGCGGAGGTACAGTACGCGGCACGGAAGTACGCCGCGAAGGTAAGCGCGGTGTCGCCCGAGGTGAAGCAGGGGCAGGTGACGGGCCGCCTGCGCTTCTCGGACAACGTCCCGCAGGGACTGCGGCAGAATCAGCGGCTGTCGGCGCGCATCGTGCTCGAATCCCGCGACAATGTCCTGAAGGTGCCGCGCGGTCCATTCCTCGATAGCAGCGGTGGCCGTGTCGCCTATGTGGTTCACGACGATATAGCCACGCGCATGCCGATCCAGACGGGTGCGACCAGCATCTCCGAGGTCGAGATCCTGCAGGGCCTATCGAGCGGCGACCAGATCATCATTTCCAACCTGAGCGAATTCGAGCGCGTCCAAACCGTGAGGCTGACGAACTAGGGCGCGAGGGACCGCAACGGACTCACTCACATCACCAGCAGGATCCACCATGCTTTCCATGCACAACATCGGCAAGGTCTTCCGCACCGAGCTCATCGAGACCCACGCGTTGCGCGATTTCAGTCTGTACGTGAAGGAAGGCGAGTTCGTGGCGGTGACCGGACCGTCCGGCTCCGGCAAGACCACCTTTCTGAACATCGCCGGCCTGCTCGAGACTTTCGACTCGGGTACCTACAAGCTCGACGGCGAGGATGTCAGCAGCTTGTCCGACGACGCACGCTCGCGCATCCGCAACCGGAAAATCGGCTTCATCTTCCAAAGCTTCAATCTGATCCCGGACCTGGATCTGTTCGACAACGTGGATGTGCCGCTGCGTTATCGCGGCTTCGGCGCGCCGGAGCGCAAGAAGCGCATCACCGATGCGCTGGAGCTGGTGGGGCTGGCCTCGCGCATGAAGCACATTCCCGCGCAGCTTTCCGGCGGCCAGCAGCAGCGCGTCGCCATCGCTCGCGCGCTGGCTGGATCGCCGCGTTTTCTGCTGGCGGACGAGCCAACGGGCAATCTGGACTCGTTGATGGCGCGGCAGGTAGTCGATCTGCTCGATGACATCAACCGACGCGGTACGACCATCGTGATGGTCACGCACGATCCGGAGCTGGCGCGCCGCGCCCATCGCAACATCCACGTGATGGACGGCCAGGTAACCGACCTGCAACCGCACGCGGCCAAGCCGCTGGTGCGCTCCGACGCCGTGGCTGCGGGAGCTTGATATGTTTTCCTATCATCTTCGTCTCGCCCTGAAGAGCCTGCGTCGCACGCCCGTGGTCGCAGCACTGATGATCGGTGCGATCGCGCTCGGCGTCGGTGTATGCATCACCACGCTGACGGTCTATCGGCTCATGTCGGGCAACCCGATCGAGCATCGCAACGACGTGCTGTACAGCGTCACCCTGGACAGTTGGGACCCGGCGCAGCCCTGGGACGACCGTCGGCCCGAGCTGCCACCGTCCGAATTGACGTATACGGATGCCAAGGCATTGCTGGAATCGGGCATTCCGGTGCGACAGGTGGCGATGCGCAAGGCGGCGGTCGTGGTCGAAGGCGATCCCGCAACGCGTGCCAAGCCGCTGCTGGTCGAGGCGCGCACTACCACGAAGGACTTCTTCGCGATGTTCGATGTGCCGTTTCGCTACGGCGCCGGTTGGGATCGCACGGCTGACGACGGTGCGCAGCATGTAGTAGTGCTGTCGGACGAGACCAACGAGAAAATCTTCGGCGGCGAAGACAGCGTCGGCCGAACCGTGCGTCTCAACGACAGCGAGTACAAGGTGGTCGGGGTGCTGAAGCAGTGGGCGCCGACGCCTAAGTTCTACGACCTCAACAACGGCGCCTTCAACGAAGTCGAGGATATCTTCATTCCGTTCAGCATCGGCATCGCCGAGCAGCTGCAACTCTCCGGCAACAGCAATTGCTGGGGCAACCAGGCCAGCAACTCGTTCGAGGATTTTCTCAACAGCAACTGCGTGTGGATCCAGTATTGGGTGGAGCTCGCCGACCGTGGCCAGGCCGATGCCTACCAGGGATTCATCGACAATTACGTGCGCGAACAGAAACAGCTGGGACGGTTCCAGCGCCCGCTCAACAATCATCTGCGTCATCCGGACGAGTGGCTGAAGCTCAATCGCGTGGTCGAGAACGACAACCGCGTGCTGGTGGGGTTGTCGTTCATGTTCCTGGCGGTGTGCCTGTTGAACATGATCGGCCTGCTACTGGCCAAATTTCTGGGCGCCGCGCCGCTGATCGGCCTGCGGCGGGCGCTGGGCGCGACGCGCGGCACCATCTTCCGTCAGCATCTGGTCGAGGTGGGCGTGATCGGCGTGGGCGGTGGGTTGCTGGGCATCGGCCTGGCCGCGCTGGGGCTGCTGGGCGTGCGCGATCTCTACGAGAATTACGATCAGCTGACGCGGATCGATCTGAGCATGGGCTTGACCGCGCTGGGGATTGCCATCGCTTCCGGCGTACTCGCCGGGCTGTATCCAACTTGGCGTGTCTGCCGCGTGCAGCCGGCGACGTACCTGAAAACGCAATGAGGTGACTCATGGAATTCCGTCCCATTCTGAGTGCCATGCTCCGCAACAAGACCGGCGTGTTCCTGGTCGGTTTGCAGATCGCGCTGACGCTGGCGGTGGTCGCCAATGCGGCCTTCATCATCATGCAGCGGGTCGAGAAGATTCACCGGCCGCCGGGCATCGATTCGGACAATCTGATCGTCGTGCAGAGCTACGGTTTCGGATCCGCCTACGACCACCGTGCCGCGGTGCGCGAGGACCTGGATACGCTGCGTGCGATGCCCGGCGTGGTGGCGGCCACATCCATCAATGCGCTTCCCATGTCCAACGGCGGCCGCCAGTCCAATTACGGCGTCGTGCCGGATCCGGACAAGGCGCAGACCAACGCCAATACATACGACGTCGATGAGGCCGGCGTAGCGGCGCTTGGGGTGAAGCTGGCGGCAGGCCGCGCGTTCACGCAGCAGGAGGTGCAGTACAACCCGGTGGCGACCAATTCCGATTTCGTGCCGTCGGTGATAATAACGCGCGACGTGGAGCGCGAAATGTTCGGCGACGAGCCGGGTCTCGGGAAGACCATCTACGACGGCCTGGGCCAGTCGGCGGTAGTGGTCGGCGTGATCGAGAACATGCTTGGCGCCTGGGTGAGCTTCGACAAGCCTTCGCATGTGATGTTGTTGCCGCGCGTGGCCAACGGTCCGACGGTCCGCTATGCCGTACGCGCTGAGCCCGGACGGCGCGATGCGCTCATAGCAGAGATCGAGAAGAAGCTGTCGGAGTCGAACCTGCACCGTGCCATCACCTGGGTCAGGCCGCACACGTATTATGTGGAGCGCAGCTATCGTGCCGACAGCCGCATGGTCGCGTTCCTCGGCGTCATCGTCGCGCTGATGGTTTCGGTGACGGCGCTGGGCATCGTCGGCCTGGCCAGTTTCCACGTGAACCAGCGCACCAAGCAGATCGGCACGCGCCGGGCGGTCGGGGCCAGGCGGATCGACATCATCCGCTATTTCATGGTGGAGAATTGGCTGCTGACGACGGCGGGTGTGACCGCCGGCTCGCTGCTGGCGTTCGCCTTCGGCTTCTGGCTGAGCGCCGAATACTCGCTGCCGCGCCTGCAGCCCGCCTATGTCGTTGCGGGCGTCGTGGCGTTGTGGATACTGGGCCAGCTGGCGGTC
Source organism: Steroidobacter sp. (assembly GCA_039807315.1). GTDB lineage: Bacteria > Pseudomonadota > Gammaproteobacteria > Steroidobacterales > Steroidobacteraceae > Steroidobacter. The sequence continues at coordinate 6,115 of JBDHQY010000152.1, forward strand.
TTCGTTCCTGCCCGCCGTGCCGCAGCGATCCCGCCGGCGATTGCCACGCGCACGGTATGACGATTGCGCGCAGAAGCCTCATGCCCATCATCCTCATCATCGACGACAACGACGCCGTACGGACCGCGCTGGAAGTGCTGCTGACGCTGCAGGGGTATCGCGTCGTCGCTGCGAGCTGCCCGCAGGAAGGCCTGCGGGTGCTGGCG
>JBDHQY010000153.1:0-6300 GCA_039807315.1 Steroidobacter sp.
GCGCCCGCCGCCTCGAGCGCGCGGCACAGCTTCAGCGGCGTCTGGCCGCCGTACTGCACGATCACGCCCGCCGGCTTCTCCTTGTCGATGATCTCCATGACGTCTTCGAAAGTGAGCGGCTCGAAGTACAGACGGTCGGAGGTGTCGTAGTCGGTCGAGACCGTCTCGGGATTGCAGTTGACCATGATGGTCTCGTATCCCGCCTCGCGCAGCGCCAGCGCCGCATGCACGCAGCAGTAGTCGAACTCGATGCCCTGCCCGATCCGGTTCGGGCCGCCGCCCAGGATCATGATCTTGTTGCGATCGGACGGCTCGGCTTCGCACTCCTCCTCGTACGACGAATACATGTACGCGGTGGAGGTGGCGAATTCGGCGGCGCAGGTGTCGACGCGCTTGAACACCGGGCGAATGCCCATGGTCAGCCGCCGCCGCCGCACGCTCGCCTCGTCCACTCCCAGCAGAGTGGCGAGCCGACGGTCCGAAAAACCCTTGCGCTTGAGCACACGCACGCGGTCCCGCTCGAAGGCTTCCAGGCCCTGCGATTGCACCGCCTGCTCTTCGCGGATCAGATCGGCGATCTGCGCCAGGAACCACGGGTCGATGCCCGACAGCTTGCGCACTTCTTCGAACGGCTTGCCGGCGCGCAGCGCGTCGGCCAGATAGCGAATGCGATTCGGCCCGGGCATCTGCAGCTCTTCGCGCACCCGCTGCCATTCCTCGTCGGTCAGCGGCAGCTTGACGATCGGATCCAGGCCGTCGGCGCCGGTTTCGAGACTGCGCAGCGCCTTCTGCAGCGATTCCTGGAAGGTGCGCCCGATCGCCATCGCCTCGCCGACCGACTTCATCTGCGTGGTCAGCCGGTCGTTGGCGCCCGGGAATTTCTCGAAGGTGAAGCGCGGAATCTTGGTGACCACGTAGTCGATGCTGGGCTCGAACGACGCAGGCGTGGCGCCGCCGGTGATTTCGTTCCTGAGCTCATCGAGCGTGTAGCCGACGGCGAGCTTGGCCGCGACCTTGGCAATGGGGAATCCAGTGGCTTTCGACGCCAGCGCCGACGAGCGCGATACGCGCGGATTCATCTCGATGATCAGCAGCCGTCCGTCTTGCGGATTGAGCGCGAACTGCACGTTCGAGCCGCCGCACTCCACCCCGATCTTGCGCAGCACCGCGATGGATGCGTTGCGCATGAGCTGATATTCCTTGTCGGTGAGCGTCTGCGCCGGTGCGACGGTGATGGAATCGCCGGTATGCACGCCCATCGGATCGAAGTTCTCGATGGAGCAGATGATGATGCAGTTGTCGGCGCGGTCGCGCACGACCTCCATCTCGAACTCCTTCCAGCCGATGACGGATTCCTCGAGCAACACTTCGCTGGTGGGCGAAGCATCCAGCCCGCGCTCCACGATCTGCTCGAACTCCTCGCGGTTGTAGGCGATGCCGCCGCCCGAGCCGCCCATGGTGAAGGACGGACGGATGATGGTCGGGAAGCCGATCGCGGCCTGCACGGCGTGCGCTTCTTCCATGCTGTGAGCGATGCGCGAACGCGGCGATTCCAGGCCGATCTCGCGCATGGCGTTACGGAAGCGCTCGCGATCCTCGGCCATGTCGATGGCTTCGCGCGAGGCAGCGATCAATTCGACGCCGTGCTTTTCCAGCACGCCTTCGCGCACCAGGTCGAGCGCGCAGTTCAATGCCGTCTGTCCGCCCATCGTCGGCAACAGCGCGTCGGGTTTTTCCTTCTCGATGATCTTCTCGACCGCGCGCCAGCTCACCGGCTCGATGTAGACCACATCGGCGGTTTCCGGGTCGGTCATGATGGTGGCCGGATTGGAGTTGACCAGGATGACCCGGTAGCCCTCCTCCTTCAGCGCCTTGCAGGCCTGGGCGCCGGAATAATCGAATTCACACGCCTGGCCGATGACGATCGGGCCGGCGCCTATGATGAGGATGCTGCGGATATCGGTGCGTTTTGGCATCGAGGCTCTTCAATCGGCTGCAGAGGTGGCATGCGGAGCAAGCGGGCGCATTTCAGCGCTCGGCCGCACGACGGATACCTTCCTTGTTCGCCGGCTGGGCGTTCAGTCGCTCGTGGATCATGGCGGCGAAGCGCACGAACAGCGCGCGCACTTCGTGCGGACCGGGGCTGGCCTCGGGGTGGCCCTGGAAGCTGAAGGCCGGCCGGTCGGTGCGCTCGATGCCCTGCAACGAGCCGTCGAACAATGACTTGTGGGTGGTGCGCAGATTCGGGCCCAGCGTGCTTTCGTCGACCGCGAAGCCGTGGTTCTGGCTGGAGATCAGCACACGGCCGGTCGCCAGCTCCTGCACCGGATGGTTGGCGCCGTGATGGCCGAACTTCATCTTGACGGTCCTGGCGCCGCTGGCGAGCCCGAGCAGCTGATGCCCGAGACAGATGCCGAACAGCGGAATGTCGGTTTGCAGGAAGATGCGGATCGCCTCGATGGCGTAAGTGCACGGCTCCGGATCGCCCGGTCCATTCGACAGGAAGATGCCGTCGGGATTCATCGCCAGCACCTTGTCGGCGGGTGTCTGCGCCGGCACCACCGTGATGCGACAGCCATGATCGGCCAGACAGCGCAGGATGTTGCGCTTGATGCCGAAGTCGTAGGCCACCACGTGTACACGCTGGCCGGGACGCTGCCGGGGGCCGGCTTCGATCGCCCAGTTGGTGCCTTCGTTCCACTGGTACGGCTTCTTGGTGGAGACCACCTTCGCCAGATCCATGCCCTTCAGACCGGGGAACTTCCTGGCCGCATGCACCGCGGCGGTGGCGTCGACCTTGTCGCCGGTCATGATGCAACCGGCCTGGGCGCCCTTCTCGCGCAGGATGCGCGTCAGCTTGCGCGTGTCGATGTCGGCGATGGCGACGATCTTGCCGCGTTGCAGGAAGCTCTCCAGCGACTCGGCGGCACGCCAGCTGGAATAAGTGGCCGGCAGATCGCGGACGATCAGGCCGGCGGCAAAGATGGATGCCGCTTCCAGATCTTCGGGATTGGCGCCGGTGTTGCCGATGTGCGGGTAAGTCAGCGTGACGAGCTGTCTGCAATACGAAGGGTCGGTGAGAATTTCCTGATAGCCCGTCATGGCGGTGTTGAACACCACCTCGCCGGTCGTATTGCCTTTCGCGCCGATCGAACGGCCGTGAAAAACCGTGCCGTCTTCGAGCGCTAGGACAGCTTTGTCACCTTGGGTCACGTCCGCTCCTGTCCGCAATTTTCAGGCACGTGCGCGAACAGCGGGAAAGGCTTTTGCCGATCCCGCTGCACAAAAAATCGCCGCGTGCTGAAGGAGGTAGTCTACGCGAGTGGACGGGGTGAGAAAAGCGGAAAAAATCCTCGGGGAGGCGTCGGGGCAGCGCACCCGAGGACGGCAGGTACGAATTTCTCTGCGCGAGCTTGTCTGGTGGTGTTCGCGCAGGATTCTCAGGTCAGCCCGAGCACGTCCTGCATCGAGTAAATTCCGGATTGGCGGCCGCCGATCCACTGTGCTGCTTTCAACGCGCCACGCGCGAACGCCATGCGGTCGCCGGCACGATGAGTCAGCTCGATGCGCTCGCCGATACCGGCAAACGTGACCGTGTGGTCGCCGACCACATCACCGCCGCGAAATACGGAAAAACCGATGGCGCCGCGCCGCCGTGCGCCCGTCATGCCATGGCGCGCAGCCTCCATGGCGTCGTCGAGTGATACTCCGCGCCCGGCTGCGACCGAACGGCCGAGTGCCAGCGCGGTACCCGACGGAGCATCTTTCTTGTTGCGGTGATGCGCTTCGAAAATCTCGATGTCGTAACCATCATCCAGCGTCTGCGCCGCCAGTTGCGCCAGCTTCAGCAGCAGATTCACGCCCAGGCTCATGTTCGGTGCCAGAACGATGGCGATGCGTTGGGCAGCGCGCTCGATCTCACGGCGAGCCGCTGCGTCGTGGCCGGTCGTGCCGATGACCATCGGGCATCCGGCTGCGGCGCACGCTTGAGCATTCGCCGCGGTCGCTTCCGGCAACGTGAAATCGATGGCGACAGCCGCGCCGCGCACTGCGGTCGCAGCATCGGCGGATATGAGAACGTTGCGCGCCGCGGTGCCGGAGGGTGCTCCCGCATCTTTGCCGATCCAGCGGCTGTTCGCCGACGCAGTCGCGCCGCTCAACACTGCACCAGGCGTCTCGTCGATCGCTGACAGCAGGGCGCAGCCCATGCGACCGCTGACGCCGAGAATTGCGACGGGCAGTTGTTCCTGGCTGGTCATGGCTTTCAGTTTCTGATGGTTTCGAAAAAGCGCTTGACGCCGTCCAGCCACGTGCGCTCGCGCGGGCTGTGATTGCGCGAGCTGCTTTGCATGGTCGCGTCGAACTTGCGCAGCAGGTCACGCTGCTCCTCGGTGAGATTCACCGGTGTCTCGACGACCACGCGACAGAAAAGATCGCCGGTGGGGCCGCCGCGAACCGGCTTCACGCCCTTGTCCCGCAAACGGAACACGCGGCCCGACTGGGTTTCGCCCGGCACCTTCAGATCGACATTGCCGTCCAGCGTTGGCACCTCGACCGTTCCACCCAGCGTCGCCGTAACGAAACTGACCGGCACCTCGCAGGACAGATGGCTGCCGTCGCGCTCGAAAATCGCATGCTCGCGCACGCGGATCTCGACATACAGGTCGCCTGCCGGGCCGCCATTGCGCCCGGCCTCGCCTTCGCCGGCCAGACGGATGCGATCGCCGTTGTCCACGCCCGGCGGCACTTTCACCGACAAAGTCTTCTTGCGACGGACGCGTCCCTGGCCCAGGCAGGAGTCGCAGGGCTGGCTGATCGTCTGGCCGCGGCCTTTGCAGCGCGGACAGGTCTGCTGCACGGCGAAGATTCCCTGCTGCATGCGTACCTGGCCGATGCCGTTGCAGGTTTCGCACGTGACGGTCTTGGAACCGGGAGCCGCGCCACTGCCCGCGCAGGATTCGCACTCGCCGAGCGTCGCAAACTCGATGCTGGCCTCGTGACCGAACACCGCCTGTTCCAGATCCAGTTCCAGGTCATAGCGCAAGTCCGCGCCGCGATAGACCTGCGAGCGACCGCCACGGCGGCCACCACCGAAGATGTCACCGAACACGTCGCCGAAAATATCGCTGAACGCGTCCGCCGCATTGAAACCGCCGCCGCCGTTGCGCGCCGCCAGGCCTTCGTGCCCATGCTGATCGTAGATGGCGCGCTTCTGCGGATCGCATAGCACTTCGTAGGCTTCCTTGACCTCCTTGAACTTCTCCTCGGCCAGGTGATCGTCGGGATTGCGATCCGGGTGGTACTTCATCGCCAGGCGCCGATACGCCTTCTTCATCTCCACTTCGGTGACGGTGCGTGAAACCTCGAGAACCGCGTAGTAATCGCGCTTGGACATTTTGACGATCTTTATGGCCAGTCTTTTTCGAATTCGAATCCGCTCACGCAAGACGGCCGCCGCGGGCACTTGCGTCCCGCGGCGGCCAGACTTTGCTGACGATCACATGGTCGGTTCGCATCCGACACCCATCATCGCGGCGGTCCGATTCGATCAGGAACCGCTCTTCTTGTCCTTGACCTCTTCGAACTCGGCATCCAGCACGTCGTCCTTCGGAGCCGCGCCACCGCCGTTGCCGCCAGGCGCACCTTCCGGTGCCGCGCCAGCGCTCTGCTGCGCATAAGCCTGCTGGGCGACGGCGGACGAAGCCTCCGCCAGGGCCTGCGCCTTGGTATCGATCACGTCCTTGTCGTCATTGTTCAGCACGCGCTTCAGATCCGAAAGCGCCGACTCGACCTTGGCGCGATCAGCCGGCTGCACCTTGTCGCCCAGATCCTTGAGCGCCTTCTCCGACTGGTGCACCAGCGCATCGGCCTTGTTGCGCGACTCGACCAGCTCGCGGAACTTGCGATCCTCCTCGGCATGCGACTCGGCATCCGACACCATGCGCTTGATGTCGTCCTCGGACAGACCGCTCGAGGCCTTGATGACGATCTTCTGCTCCTTGCCAGTGGCCTTGTCCTTCGCCGACACGTTCAGGATGCCGTTGGCGTCGATGTCGAACGTGACCTCGATCTGCGGCATGCCGCGCGGCGCCGGCGGGATGCCTTCCAGGTTGAACTGGCCCAACGACTTGTTGTCGCCGGCGCGCTGGCGCTCACCCTGCAGCACGTGGATGGTCACCGCACCCTGGTTGTCGTCGGCGGTCGAGAAGGTCTGATTCGCCTTGGTGGGAATCGTGGTGTTCTTCTCGATCAGCTTGGTCATGACGCCGCCCAGGGTCTCGATGCCCAACGACAGCGGGG
>JBDHQY010000154.1:0-6286 GCA_039807315.1 Steroidobacter sp.
GGAAGTGAACGTGCAGACCAGCAAGGAAGTGAATGCGTACTGCATGCCCGGCGGCAAGATCATGGTCTACACCGGCCTGATCGAGCAGCTGAACGCCACCGACGCCGAGCTGGCGGCGGTCATCGGCCACGAGATCGCGCACGCGCTGCGCGAGCACTCGCGTGAACGCATGTCGCGCGCCTATGCGGAACAGCTCGCTTTGGCCGGCCTCGCGGTCGCCACCGGAGCGGGCGAGGGCACGATGCAGCTGGCGAGCCAGGTTGCCGCCGTCACCTTCACCTTGCCGCACAGCCGTGAACAGGAAGCGGAGGCGGATCGCATCGGCCTGGAACTGATGGCGCGCGCCGGTTATGACCCGAATGCTGCGGTGGTGCTGTGGCAGAAAATGGGCAAGCTCGGCGGCGGCGGGCCTGAGTTCCTGAGCACCCACCCCTCGAGCGAATCGCGCATCCGGGATCTGCAGGCCAGCGTGCCGAAAGTGATCGGCCTGTACCAGCAGGCGAAGAAGTAATCAGCCCGGGCGGACGATCGCAATCACCGCGGCCACGATCGCCACGCTCAGGCCCGCGGTCAGCCAGATCACGCGCTGATGCAGGACGGTCACCGCTCGGCTCAGGCTGGCGATCTGCTCGGCCATCTGGTTGATGAGCTCGGCCTGGCGCCGCTCGTTTTCCTCGAGCCGCGCGATGCGCGAGGCCAGAGCGTCATTGCCGCTGCCCGTCTCGACCGGCGGCGCAGGCAGGGTCCGGGTCTTGCGCAGCAGCTCGCGCGATACGTCGAGAATGGACGGCACCAGTTGCACGATCTGCAGCCAGGGTACGGGCATCGGAACACTCCGTGAGTCGTTTCAAGCCGCAGCATAAGGCTGTGGCGCGCCGATTCAACGTATGGTCGGCAAAAGACAGGGCTGGCGGCAACGTCGGCCGGCTTCGAGAGCGGGCGCAGGCTCGGATCTTGATCTTCGCCTTGGGCCTGCCGCGTGCCACCGCGTATTGACGAGTAAATCAGGCCTTACTTAAGGTGCCGCCTGCTGGGCTACATGCGATTGGGTCGAACGACGCGTCAGGGCCAGACTGCGCAACAGATCGGCGCGGTTGCGGATCGCGCCGATTTCCGCCTCGTTGAGCGCACTGAGGTCGCCGCCGCGTGCGGCAACGCCGTTTTGCATGTCGAAGGTCAGCTCGATGTGTGCGGGCGAGCTCAGCGCAGCGCCTTCGTATTGCATGAGCCGCGCGCCATGGAACACATACTCTCCATCGCCGGCCGGCTCGCGACTTTCGGTGATGCGCTCGAGCTGGTCGTCATTGAAATGAGCGGCGTAGCTGGTGCGTATGCCGCCTACCGTCACGGTTACCCGTACGGCATCCGGCACCTGCGCGCTTTCGCTCCCGGCGGCCTGCATCGTTGCGGCGGCTGGAGGTGGCGGCTGCGGATGACGTTCCGAGCAAGCGGACAGTAGAGCTATCAGGCCGAGGCCCGCGCCGAGCGCGGTCTGCCGATGGCGACAACCTCTGAACATAAGCGGGTCGATCCGGATGAGGAAACGCCGGGCAAAATGCCACAGTCTTGTTCGCCACCGCCAGCGTGCGGAGGGAAAGCCCAAACTGGGTGCTGTCGGTCTATTGGCGCATGCGCTGCGGCGATGCGAATGTGATCCGTCGCACGTGGCCTCATGGGTGAATCCTCTAGGCTGTCGGCGCTTCGTTCTTTCGTGGAGAGGTTATCGATGAGCGCCGCCACTCACTCCGCTTCGCCGACTCGTTCCAGCATTGCCGCCGGGCGGCCGGTCCATGCATTCGTATCCTCCGACATCGAAGAGGAATTCAGGCTGCACCTCGCGGATATTCCGCGATACCGGGATACGCTCGATGTCGAAGGACTGAAGCCGACACTGCTGAGCCGGCTGCTGGACCTGGTGATACCGCTGCGCAGACGCTGAGGCGGGTGGCAGCGAGCACGCGGCCAGGCGCGCTCTTGCGCATCCATGACAGGGCGTCGTTTCGTCCTGATTTTCATTTCGGCGAGCGTTCGTGGTTTCCAGACCGAAAGAGTGCTCTGGACCGAGGACTACGGCTGCCGACTCAGAGGCGCTCGTTGCGGGGCTGCCATGAGCCCTTTCCCAAGATCATCGAAAAAACATCCGGTTGCTGCATAGTTCGGCGCCAGCGGCCCTGACCGTGGCCGTAGCCGTAGCAACGGGGTGGCGCGGTGGCGGATTCTGTATGCTTGCACGCCATTGACCTGGAACGGTCGGTGCGCAAACCAGGTTTCTTCCGGAGGTTATGCAACATGGGCTGGATCATTCTGGGCGTGGTGGTCGTGCTGATCTTCTTCTTCGTCTCGATCTACAACCGGCTGGTCGGCGGACGCAACGCCTACAAGAACGCGTTCGCACAGATCGACGTGCAGCTGACGCGTCGTTACGACCTGATTCCGAACCTGGTCGAAACCGCCAAGGGTTACATGAAGCACGAGCGCGAGACGCTCGAGGCGGTGATCGCGGCGCGCAACACGGCCGTCAGCGGGCTCAAAGGTGCTGCCGCGAATCCCGGCAATCCTCAAGCCGTGCAGCAGCTGGCCGGAGCGGAAACCGCCCTGAGCGGTGCGTTGGGCCGATTGTTCGCGCTGGCCGAGGCGTATCCCGATCTCAAGGCCAATCAGAACATGATGCAGCTGTCCGAGGAGCTGACCTCGACCGAGAACAAGGTCGCGTTCGCGCGCCAGGCATTCAACGATGCCGTGATGCACTACAACAACCTGCGCGAAGTGTTCCCGAACAGCATCGTTGCCGGCATGTTCGCTTTCTTGCCGGCGCAGTTGCTGGAGATCGAGGCGCCTGCGATGCGCACTGCGCCCAAGGTGAGCTTCACCTGAAGTCCGCCGCATGAATTTCTTCCAGCGGCAGACCGAGACGCGCCGGCTGTCGCGGCAGCTGGTCGTGCTCTTCGTCCTGGCGGTGCTGGTGGTGGTGGTTGCCGTCGATCTGGTGGTTTTCACCATCCTGGCGAGCATGCACCCGGATTCGCCGGGCATCGCACTGCCGAGCGCGGCCTGGCTGAGTGCGCACCCGGGTGTGGTACTGCTGACCACCCTGAGCGTCATCGGCATCATCGGGCTCTCCAGTCTGTACAAGACCACGGTCCTGGGCGGAGGTGGTGGTGTCGTCGCCCGTTCGCTCGGCGGCGTGCGCGTCTCGGCGGATACCACGGATCCTTTGCAGCGCCGCCTGCTGAACGTGGTGGAAGAGATGTCGATTGCCTCGGGCGTGCCCATGCTCGAGGTGTACCTGCTGGAGCAGGAGGCGGGCATCAATGCCTTCGCGGCCGGTCACAATCCCGCTAACGCCGCCATCGCTGTGACGCGTGGCGCCCTGACGACGCTGAACCGTGCGGAACTGCAGGGCGTGATCGCACACGAGTTCAGTCACGTGCTGAACGGCGACATGCGCTTGAATGTGCGGCTGATGGGTTTGCTTTTCGGGCTGCTGGTCATCGCCATGCTGGCGCGAACGGTGCTGAGGTTCGCCCCGCGCGGTCGCGGCGGCAAAAGGGATGGCGGCATCGCATTCATCCTGATCGCCGCCGTCGCCATCCTGGTGATCGGCTACGTCGGCCTGTTCTTCGGCAGGCTGATTCAGGCGGCCGTATCGCGCAGCCGCGAATCGTTGGCCGATGCCTCGGCGGTACAGTTCACGCGCGATCCCGGTGGTCTGCGCGGTGCGCTGGTAAAGATCGGCGCCGCGGCCGGCGGCTCACGGCTCGGCAACCCGGAGGTGGAGGAGGTCGCGCACATGCTGTTCGCGCCCGGCATGAGCCGGTTCTTTGCCACGCATCCGGCGCTGGAAGATCGGCTCAAGGCCATCGATCCGCATTTCGACAAGGGCGAAATCGCCGAGATGCGGGCGCAATTGATCGCGGCGGACCGGGAACGGGCGGTCAGTGCGGCCGAGTCCGCCTTGCAAAGGCCGACCGCGGCGGCGCGCTTCGATTCGTTGATTACGATGCCGGGTGTCGCTGCCGCGGTGGCGCAGCTCGTCGGCAATCCCGGAACGGCCCACATGGAAGTGGCGCAAGGCATCCGGCAATCGCTGCCGGAGTCCTTGTCGGTCGCCGGCCGGCACCCGGCTTCCTCGCGCGCCCTGTTTCTGGCGCTGGCTTTGGATGCGGATCCTGCGACGCGCGAGCGCCAGCATGCCTTCATTGCACGTCAGCTCGGCGCTGAAGTTGCCGGCACCATGGCCGGCCTGCAGGCCGATGTCGATGCGCTGCAGCCGCAGCAGAGAATGCCGGTGCTGATGCAGGCGTTTCCCGCGCTGCGGCAGCTGACGCGCGAGGAGCGAATGAAGCTCATGGCCTGCCTCAACGGCATGCTGCAGCGGGAAGGCCGGATGTCGCTGCACAACTATGTGCTGCGCAAGCTGGCACAAGTGCATTTGCACGACGATCTGGACCCACGCGCTCGGCCAGGCAGGCAGCCGCTGAACGCGCTGGCCGGTGAGCTGCAGATTCTGTTCTCGGTACTTGCGCAGAATGGCAGCCCGGACGAAGACCAGGCGCGTCGTGCCTATGAGGCCGGAATGCATCAGCTGTTGCCGCGCGAACGGCCTGCTTACGCCGTGCCGGCCCACTGGGCTACTGAGCTCGATCGCGCACTGAGCCGTCTGGATCAGCTGGCGCCGGCCGGCAAGGAACTGCTGGTGGCGGGACTGGTGAAAACCATCGCCAACGATCAGCGTCTGACGCTCGGCGAGTCGGAGCTGCTGCGTGCCGTCTGCGCGTCCCTGCATTGCCCGTTGCCGCCGCTGGTCGCGGCATAGCGGGCATAACCAGACAATCCCTGACAGGTTTCTGCGGTTCAATGCCTGGCGATTGCCGGCCCGCGCCTTGACAGCCGGTCTACAATCGATACCTGTCCTAGCGGCGTTTCGCCGCCGGCTCCCATTCCCCAAGCTTCCGTTGCAGGCGTGATCACGCAGCCAGCATGTCTCATTCCATCGTCATTCGCGGCGCACGCCAGAACAATCTCAAGAACCTGCAGGTCGAACTGCCGACCAACGAGCTGATCGTGGTCACCGGCGTATCCGGCTCGGGCAAGTCCTCGCTGGTGTTCGACACGCTGTACGCCGAAGGCCAGCGCCGTTACGTCGAAACCTTCTCGCCCTACGCGCGTCAATTCCTGGATCGCATGGACAAGCCGCAGGTGGATCGTATCGAGGGCATTCCGCCGGCCATCGCCATCGATCAGACCAATCCGGTCCGCACCTCGCGCTCCACCGTCGGCACCATGACGGAGCTGAACGATCACTTGAAGTTGTTGTATGCACGCGCCGCGCAGCTTTTCTGCCGGGGCTGCGGCGCACCGGTGAAGCGAGATTCCGCCGACAGCATCTGCGATGAAGTCGCTGCCAGGCTCGCTGCCCGCGGTGAAAGCGATGCGCGGCTGATGATCACCTTCCCGGTGCCGGTTCCGCACAATTTCACGGAGTCGGAAGTGCTGGCGCTGCTGGAAAAGCAGGGCTACACGAGGATTTTCGCGCGTCATGTATCGACCGTCGCCACAGCCGCGGCAGCAAAGGGACGCAAGCGCGCGACCAAGAAATCGGCTGGGCGTGAATCGCGGGTCCTGTTCGAGATCATCCAGGATCGGCTGCGTTTCGCCGCCGCCGATCGGTCGCGCATGATCGAAGCCCTGGAAGCGGCGCTGCGGGTCGGGCAGGGCAAGGTCAACGTGCATATCGTCGACAGCAGGCGCCGCAAAGGGGCTGATGATTCATCGTCGACGGGCACGCAGCACGCGCTGGCCGTGCCGAGTCGGCGCGAAGCAGCTGCTTCGTCTGCGGCGCAAAGCCGGGCGACAGCTCCGAGCGGGCAGGAATTACCCAGGCCGCTGGCGAGCTGGCGTTTCTCTTCGGACCTGCACTGCGCGGAGTGCGATATCCGTTACCAGGATCCGGTGCCGAGCCTGTTCTCCTTCAACTCGCCCCTGGGCGCGTGCGAGACCTGTCGCGGCTTCGGCCGCGTCATCGGCATCGATTTCGGCTTGATCGTTCCGGACGAAGCGAAGTCGCTGCAGGGCGGAGCGATCCGGCCCTGGCAGACCGAGTCCTATCGGGAATGTCAGGACGATCTCGTCAAGTACGCACGCAAGCGCGGTGTACCGGTGGATGTGCCGTGGCGCTCGCTCACGGCCGCGCAGCGCGAATGGGTGCTGGAAGGCGAGGGCGACTGGAGCGAGAAGGTCTGGTACGGCGTGCGCCGCTTCTTCAATTGGCTGGAGACCAAAGCCT
>JBDHQY010000155.1:0-6278 GCA_039807315.1 Steroidobacter sp.
CATAGCGGGATCGGCAGAGGTTTGCTCTCCGGCCGGAATTGCGAGCCCATGCCGAGGGCGGGACAGACCGCGTTGTAGACGATCTGGTAATCGAAGCGATCGCCAGCGATGCCGACGCCGGTCTGCGCCAGCGGCCTGATGTTCGGTTGCTCGCCGTCGGCGTCGACTTCGACCACCGAAAAATCGCTCGTTCCTCCGCCAAGATCCGCCACCAGCACCAGGTGCCGCCCGCGCGCTCTGCTTGCGAACGCGTAGGCTGCCGCCTCGGGCTCCAGCCGAATTTGATCTGCATTGCGACCGGCGCCAGCGAAGGCGAGCCTCAGCCTGGATTGCGCAAGTTCGTCGTCGGGCGCGGCGCCGGCGAATTCGATCGGGCGGCCGACGATCAGCGCGCTCTGCTGTAACGATTCGCTCGCACCCGTGGCGTCATACAGATGCTGCAGCAAGATCGCGATCAGCTCTTCGAGCGTGTAGGTGTGAGAGAACACCTTGGTGTCCACAAAACTCTTGCTGCCCAGGAAAGACTTCATGGATTGCATAAGCCTGGCGGGGCCGGTGCGCGCGATGTAATCGGCGATGGCATCTGTGCCTGCGCTGCTGATGGGACGGTGTCGAACATCGGGTTGCGACGGCCGGAAGCAGAGAATGGATGGCAGCGCGGCTGCCCGCCCTGCACGCGACTTTACCTTCAGGACGGCGGCACCACGGTCCGCGCCTGCCATGGCGATAACAGTATTGCTGGTGCCGAAATCGACACCGATTGAGATGGGATGCATGCGACGCGCGTGGGCTCTGCGAAAAGCGCGCGATTGTAGCGTGGTGCGCCAGCGATTCAACGACGTCAGTGTCGTTGCCGCCCAGGCCAGCCAGACCATCCGGCGGAGTCGCCGGGTACCCCAGCATGGAGCAGACGAACCCGGCGACGGCGCTATGCCTGTGCAGGGCACGCCCCGCTTCCGCGGGGCAGGGACGTCGCTTTGCTCAAAGCAGCTTGACGCTCAGCCGTTCACCGTCGATATCGACTTCGACAGCGGGAAATCGTGCGTTGCCTCACTCGAGCCCGGCAACCAGGACCGAAGCTGGCCACGCGTCCTGCTGCAACGATTAGCGACCTCGCGATCGGAGCTGCACGAAGATATGCCGAAGGTCAGTGCTGCTTGCGGGGATGATTTCTCAGTACTTGATTACATCGCTCGCCAGTTGCGGAGTGAATTTGGGCGTACGGATCGCCTTGGTCGCCTGTTCGAAGTCGTAGGCGTAGCCGATCAGCTTGGCTTCGCTCCATGGTGTGCCCAGGAACGACATGGTCACGGGCAGGCCCTCGTCGGTCATGCCTGCGGGAATCACGATCTCCGGAAACCCGGACTCGTTGGTCATGCTACCCGGCGAGGCACCACTGTCGCTGCTGTTGAAGGGCTTGGGCACTTCTTGAATCAGCCCGGCAGGACGAGCGTTGGTCGGAAAAAACAGCGCGTCGATCTTGTATGTTGCGAATACCGCCGCGATGCCGGCCTTGAAGGTGGGCAGCATCTTGTCCCGCAGCACCAGGAAATTCGGGTCGGTCAGATCCAGCGCGCGCTCGCTGCTGTAGCGCAGGGCGAAGGCCTTTTCCGGACTGCGGTAATTTGTCGCAGGGTCGTTGGCGAGGGCGACGATCTCGTCATATGAGCGCGGATAGCCGGGTTTCAGCGTGTGCAGATATTCAGTGATCTGCGCTTTGAATTCGGAATTGACCAGCAGCTCGTAGATACCGCCGCGGGCGGCCAGCAGGTATTCCGGGAACACCACGGGTTCGACGATCTCGGCACCCAGCTTCTTCAGGACCTCGACCTGTTGGGCCGCGATCTTCTTTACTGCATCATCGCCGCCCATGAATTCCGGTGTCACACCGATCCGCACGCCTTTGAGACTGCCGGTCTTGAGGTATTTGGTGTAATCCGCCTCCGCATGGCCCGCACCAAGCTGCGTGGCGGAGTCATTGGGATCCGGACCGGCCATGACTCCCAAGGCAACCGCGATGTCGGTGACATTGCGCGCCATGGGGCCCGCCGTATCGAGCGACAAGGCAAGCGGCACAATGCCGCTACGGCCCACCAGACCCCAGGTGGTCTTAAGGCCGACAATGCCATTGACGGAGGAAGGCCCGCGGATCGAGCCGCCGGTATCGGTGCCGGTGCCGAACTGAGCGAAGCCGGCGGCGATGGAAGCGCCAGTGCCGCCGCTGGAACTGGACGGCACACGGTCCAAGGCATGCGGATTATGGGTTTGTCCGCCCATGGAGCTGAAGCCCGCCTGGGCGCGACCTTTCTTTACGATCTCGGGATCGCGGGCACCGTTGACCATGCCGCCGCTGCCGGCAAATTCGTTCAGGTTCACCTTGGCCACGATCACGGCACCGGCGTCGCGCAATTTCCTCACGACGAAGCCGTCCTCGGACGGAATCGACCCCTTGAGCAATTGCGAGCCCGCGGTCGTCGGCATGTCGTGGGTGTTGTAATTGTCCTTGAGGATGATCGGGATACCGTGCAGCGGGCCGCGCACCCTGCCCTTTCTACGTTCGACATCCAAGGCACGAGCCTCCTTCATCGCATTGGGGTTCAATGTGATCACCGCATTGATTGCGGGGCCTTTGGCGTCATAGGCGTCGATGCGTTTGAGATACATCGCGGTGATTTTCTGCGACGTCACCTTTCCCGTCGCCAGCGCCGCCTCCACTTCGGGAATGGTGGCGGTCATGATGTTCAGCTCTGCCGCACCGGCACCAGCAACATACAGCAGCAGGCCAAAGGCCAACGCCGCCAGCTTCGAGGCATTGGGGGAGCTTTCTATGTAACAGCGCATGATCTTCCCTTCGCGTACGACCGGATGATGATGGAATTCTTCGGAGGCCCAATCTGCGTGCGATGCACCGTCTACATCTTGAAGCGCACGCCCATACGGAACACGCGCCCCAGACCGTCATACAGAACGGGATTCGTCGGCTTGCCGGCATACAGCAAACCACCGCTCGCGGGTACAACGGGCGGGGCCTGGTTGAGCGCATTCTGGACGCTCAGGAACAGTTCCGCCTCGGCAGTGGCAGTGGCGAGCTTGTAGGTGATTGCGGCGTCCAGATAGAACACACTGGACACCGAGTTGCTGTCGATGGTAGGCCGCTCGACGGTGGAGATCGGACAGTCGACACTGCAAGCGGTGTAGGTGGCGTCCCACTTACCAGAACTGACGCCGCGACCAATCAGCGTCACGGTAATGGGCTCCAGGTTGTAGGTGAACGACGTGGTGTACTTCCACCTCGGCAAGCCGCCGCTGTTGCTGCTGTTCTGGTTTACCCGATCCACGGGCAGGTTGATCCCGTTGGAAATGACGTTCTTCAGATAACGGGTGCCCAGAAAGCGCCATGACAGATTGCCACGCCAGCTGTCGGCGATATTCTGCAGGGGCAGAATGTAGCTGGCCTCGAAATCGATACCCCGGTCGAGTTCGCTCGCAAAATTGAACGGCTGGGAAGCGACCTTGGTGATGGTCAGCACACCATTGACCATCTCCTGGGTGAGGCCACTGCAGAAGGTCGTGTAGCCCGCGTAGCAGTTGTCAACTACTTGCTGGGTCGACACCGAGCCGATCGCATCCGAGATATCGATGTTGTAATAGTCCACGGAGGCGCTGAAGCCCGGCAGGAATGACGGTTGCAGCACGACGCCGATGCCGGTCGTATCGGCCGATTCCGGCTTGAGATTCATGTTGCCGGTGGTGATCGTTTCAGCCTGGGCATTGAGGTTTCCGGAGAATGGATCGCGCACATACGTCAAGCCGCGCAGGCCCGTGGTGAACAGCTCGGACAGGTTGGGGGCACGAATATCGCGGGAACGTGTAGCGCGGAACCGAATATCGTCGATCGGTGACCACGTCAGGCCCGCCTTCCACGTACCGACATAGCCGGAGGTGGAATAGTTGGTGGCGCGTAAAGCCGCGTTGAAATCCAATGCCCTGGCCCACGGCATGTCCTTTGCCAGTGGTATGACGGTTTCCACAAAACCTTCAGTCACCTCGTAGCTGCCGATGGTCGGACGGAAATTGGCGGCATACCAGCTGCCGGTGAGCGAGAAGTCATCCGAGCGGCCGGTGCTGGCTTCACGGCGATGCTCGACGCCGGTCGCTATCGATACAGGCCCAGCCCAGGAATTGAACGGCTCGCCGTGCAGGGTGGCGGCGGCCACATCCTGGTTAAAGCGCTCGTAGCGCCAGGAGCGTCCCGTTCCATTGGTGATCCAGTCCATCGCCGCCTGGCTGGCAACCCCCTGCCCGAATACGTTGAACGGTACACAGCCATTGCCCGGGCTGGCGAGCGTCGAGCGGCAGGCTATCGATCCTATGGCCAGCCCCGAACTGCCGACGTTCTCTGCCGTGACGGTGACCGCGTCGATCGCCTGGCGGTACCGCGGCACGATCTTGTTGCCCAGTGAAAATTCGTTCGCGCCGGTGACACCCATTTGATAGTAGGCGTCCCAGGTCCACTGTCTGTCGAACATGTTGAAGCGGCCGTTGAGACCCGCTACATAACGGCGGACCTTGCGCTCGACGGAAGCCCCCTCGTGCAATCCGTCCACCCACGAACCGAAATTGAATGTCGAGTTTGCGGGAAGCTGACTGGCAACCGAGTCGGGAAGATAGGGATTGTCGGAATGCATCACCAGTGTGTTCAGCTCACCACTTATACCGAAATAACTTTCATGGTCGGTGCGATCCCAGGACAGCTGCACGTAGCCGTCCACGTTATCGGTAAGTTCATAGCTGGCGCGCGCGAATATCGTCTGGTGATTGTGGCGCGGGTCGAGTGTTTCAGCCGCGGTCACATCCGAAATACGCCAATCGCCACCGGTCATGTAGGCACCCGAGACAGTGCCGTACTGGAACTGATAGGGCGTACCGCCAGGCCCGAAAGCAGTGCCTTTGAGTGGCCCGGAATTGATGATGCCGCCGTAGGTGGCCGCTGCAGCTGCGACATTGGGTCGCACCAAGTACTGCGGGACGTTAGGATTGGTGGTGGCGTTGTAAGCGGGATTGACGATGACGCCTGTCAGGCCATTCATCCAGGGACGCTTGTTGGATCGACTGACCAGATCATTGGACAGTTCACCGAGAATGCCATCCTTGCCACTCAATTCGCTGCTGAGCAGGAAGTGGCCACGCCCGCTGGCGAAGGCCGTCCCGTAGGCAAGACTGGCTTTCCAATCTGCATCGTCACCGTAGGTAGTAATGCCGCCGCTGACTTCGCTCTTGAGGCCGACGAACTCTTTGTCGAGGACGAAATTCACCACTCCTGAAAGTGCGTCTGAACCATAGGCCGCACTGGCGCCGCCGGTCACGATATCGACACGTTTAATGAGTTGCTGAGGGAAAGCGCCGATGTCCACCAGATTAGTCTGACTCGCTGCGACCGAGCGCTGGCCGTCAAGCAGAACCAACGTACGTGCCGTACCAATGCCTCGCAGATTGAGGGCGTTGATGCCTCCTGTCCCGGCGCTGAGAGTCCCGGTACTGCTCATCGGCGAGAAACTGCCGACCAGGGACGGCAGTTGATTGACGAAATCGGCCAGATCTCGGGGTGCAGCCGCTTTCATCTGCTCTTCGTCAACGACGGTGAGCGGAGTCGGTGCATCATATCCATCGCGGATGATGCGCGAACCCGTTACGACTACCGCTTCCAGCCCGGACGGAGCTTCCGCGAGCCGGCCATTCGATACCGAAGCCCCCTGGGCGTTCGCCTCATTCGAGGCAACCGACATGGCCAGCAGTACCGCAAGACTCAGTCTCGAATAGCGTATCCACGTCCTCGGACAATCACTGCTGGATGCCAGATCAGCAGTAGCGCCCGTCGACAGCGTCCCGACTTTTGTACGGCTAGCCATTCTGGATAGAAGCATCGAAGTTCCCCTTTTGTCAGGCGTGGCCGCACCGTAGTGCAGCCTGCATACAGTTATATTCGTTGAGCCTGCAACCATGGCTCGCCTTGAACCTGAATCTCCCAACGACCGAGCTGATTACTGGTCGTCTATGCTCGATTGACGTGGGTGCAATCCCTATGCCACGCACGTGAAAGTCACGCGCCGAAGTCGATATCCATGTAGATCTTTAGATATTCACGCCTTGCGCAGAGGGGGAGCGCCGGGTGACTGGCAGAATCTCGCCGATTCGTAGAACCGCCATCGGCGGAAAGAGGCTCATGTGTCAATTCTTCGGTGACCCGCCGCTTCGGTATCTACCCATCTGTCAGATTA